>CAZMQE010000033.1:2435-18033 GCA_964568115.1 uncultured Anaerolinea sp. | reverse complement strand
CTCATCCTCGATGAACCTACCAATGACCTCGATATCGAAACCCTCGAAGTCCTCGAAGACCTGTTGCTCGAATACGACGGCACGCTCTTACTCGTCAGTCACGATCGTGCATTTCTCAACAACATCGTTACCAGCACTTTTATTTTGAATGACGATGGACACGTGGATGAATACATCGGCGGATACGATGATTGGCACAAACAAACGGACGCAACTCCCGCGTCAGACGTGTCCAAGCCTGCTTCAAAACCCCAAGCTATCTCCAACGCTGAAACCAAGTCCGCTCCGCGCAAATTGAGCTACAACGAAAAACGTGAGCTCGAAGCATTGCCCAAACAGATCGAAACCCTCGAAGCCGAACAACATGATCTGAATAAGAAAATGGAATCCCCCGAATTCTACATGCAAGACGGTGCCACCATCACCCAAGCCGTCAATCGCTTACAAGAACTGCACGATGAACTCTCCCGCCTGTATCATCGCTGGGGCGAATTGGAATCGTAATTACCAGCTTTACACAAAATTATGACTGACCCCGAAGGGGTCACATGATTATAGATTTAGGAATGGTTTTATAAATCCCGAAGGGATGACATGGGTTTGCGCGAAATCATGTCATCCCTTCGGGATTATTTTGTGGGCTGGCTTCAGGGCTAGAATCATTTCATCCCTTTGGGATTGTTTTCGATTAGTCTCGAAGCTCCGAATTACTACATCATAAGTTGCGTGTCAGAGAAGATAATTAATAAACACGATACTGTCTGTAGAATAACCCAAGCTGCAATCGCACATAAGATAGATTTTTTCGTTGCTATCTCAGCACTATTGTTTTTTTCGAAAAATGTATAAGCTACTGTACTTACATACCCAGCGACAATTATAGGTAAGAGAATTGATATGCAGGTTAAGCAATAACCATAACCCAGACCAGCGAAATCCATTAAAACTCCCTTTTTGAAACCTTAGGTTTGTAACGAAGTCCAAAAATAATCCTGAACTCTATGATCGTTTCGCCCCTCCGGAGTTTTTTCTGCGGAAATGTGGCTTATCTTCCCAGCCAGAAAGATCATCTTCTTCATCCTCGATCACTGGTGGTGCAGTTTCCAGGTTGAATACCCACACACCCTTTTCATACATCAACGCGGCGGTTTCGTAGGGAGTGAGCAAGAACTCAAGCCTTTGCGATTCTATAAATTCCAAAATTAATTTATGGGGTGGTCTTTCTACTTTGAAGCTTTTCTGAACGTGATTCAGGAAATATTTTGCGGTTTCTTTTGAGACCTGAAATTTTGTGGCGATGACTTCGTACGGTTTGATTTTATCCATTTGATCTTTCTGTTACGTTAAATTTTCCAAACATCTTTTCGCCAGCGTGGCAGCGACATCCACGCGATATTCTGCGGATGCCCATTCGTCAGTGGCTTCGTGATAGGTGTTACGGGCGGCGACATCCACTCCATCGGCTTCGGTGCCATCCATTGCCAGCATGGGACTCTTGCCATAGCCGCCGAGCACCAACCGCGTGCGACCAGAATTCCATTGCGCCATCGCAGCGCAGACGATGGGTTTATCAGCGGGAGTCTTTGCTACGGATTCAAAGGCAAGTTTGGTATTGATGGGAATGGTGATTAATGTAATGAGGGAGTTTTGCAGGTGTTGTGTGCGTAGTGGTAAAAAATCTCCCATATTGACAACCGACCGCTGACCGCCGTCCGTGGTCGGTTGTCCGCGGTCAATTGTGATCTTCGCATCCATCGCCAACAATACGCTCGCAAATGTGGAGCGTCCATCGCAAGCGACTAATGTCCCAGCTACGGTGGCTGAATTGCGAATGTTCAATGGCGCTTCGAGCTTCAATGCTGTTTTCAAAGCGGTTGGGCAATGTTCTGATTCGAGCAGAGCTTGCAAGGTGAGCGTGGCACCGAGTTCGAGATTGTTGCCGTTCTTGGTTAGGGAATTTAAGCCCAAAGCTTGCAGGTCCACTACTTGGACGGAAGCAGTTGTCGGGTGAGAAAGAAGCGTGCCACCTCCGAGGGGGAGAGTGTCTGGTTGAGTCAACAGGGCGAGGGCTTCGTCCAGAGTTTGGGGTCGGTGATAATTCGTGATCATAGGGTCTCCGTGATTGAGTCTATTATACAGTTAAACGAGAACCGCCATCGGGTGATGGCGGTTTGTTGGTGTTAGCCGGGTGGCGTGTACGGTGCGAGTTCGGGAAGTAGGAATTCCTGCTTGAGTGCCTGAACGAGGAATTCGAATTGATCGCCAGTGCTGTAGTGACCGTAGAAGCGCCACGCGGGTTGGACATATTTTGCGTCGGCACTAGGGTTGGTGTTGCCCGTTTGCAGATTGGGCAGGTAATAGACCAACTCCACTTTTTCGACCGTGGCTGTGGGCGGGATAAAAACCTCAGCGCTGGGTGCTTCATCGTAGATGTTGGGTTGGTCGGCGGTCACTGTCATCTCAGTTGCCGAGCCGTCTTTTGCAGTTGCCAGGCTGCCACCAAAAATTCGCAGCACGGGATAACCGCTGTTAAACTCATCGGGTATGTTGAAGCCTTCGAGAAGGACTTGATCGCCTTCACGACCGATCAAGGAACTGTCATCGGTTGGATTGCCGTTGAGTATGGCTTGGAGGTAGGTGGTGCCATCTGCAGTAGTGAACAGCACTGCAGATTTTCCATCGATTTGCGTGACCTTTTGTTGCCCCTGAAAGATCTGAATGCGTAGATCTGGAAAAGGAATCTCAAAGCGGTCCACCTTTGCGGTCATGGTGCCATATTGATCCATGCTTTCGATGGTTGCCCAAATATTGATGGGGAGATTGTGGTATTGCTCGATATCTTGTAAGCCATTGCCTTCCAGTTTGAGATTGTAAATTTCACCATCTTTGATCGAGACAAAACCATATTCTTTGCGCTGACTGCCATCGGGCTTGCGATAGATGGTCACCATGAAGATTCCTTGTTGATCTTCGAAACGTTTTCCGATGTACGGATTAGTAGACGAAGACTGCGGAGCCGGGATCATGAGTACCTGGTCAATGGTCAGCGTGGAGCAATCTGCGGGCAGGTTATTGTTCGTGATCAGTTCTTCGATGGGTATGTTGAAGGTGCTGGCGATGCTTCGGCATGTGTCACCTTCGACGACGGTGTAGGCATAACTAGTGTTGTCTTGCTGTCCGAGGGGGATGATGAGTTTTTGCCCGGTATTGACTTGGTCTGCAGCTGTAAGATTGTTCGCCTGAGCCAGTTGGTTGACCGTAACGCCAAAGTATGCTGCGATTGATGATAACGTGTCATTCCCTAGAACAATATATTCTGTGTTGCCTTGAATGCCACTTGATTGCTCGGTTGCAGTGGGAAATGGTACTGGCGTACCGCTTAAATTGAGTTTATAGAAGCCTGGTCCACCACCACCGCCACCGGTTTTGCCGCGGATACTTTCCATGCGCCCAAGCTCTGGGTGATCATCGAGTACACTTTGGAAAGCCTGTTGCGCGGTGACAAGTTGGAATGTGCCAAGGGCTTCATAATCCAGAAGGAAGCCAGAGAAAGCAAGGATCTGTCCCGTGCCGTCAATAGTGACTTGATAACCGATCGGCATCAGATAATCTGATCGAATTTCCATTCCATCTGGGGTCAACGGAATAATGTCATATTGCTGGACAGAGACTCCGGGCGCGCTTTCCACACGATATTCGAAATTGAATCCATACTTTTTCAAGAAGCTATCAATGGCAGTCCGCGCTTGTTCTTCGGGAACTGTGCCTAGGGCAGCAGCTGTGTAATTTGGATAAAAGACGAAGTGATTGTTTGACTGCACCTCTAGCTTCTGAGTGCCGTCAGTGAGCGTATAACCTATATTGTTTGAAAAATCTGGCGGCAACTCTTGGACTTCGCCTTGAATTCCAAATTTTTGTGCCAGTGCTAAAGCATCTTCTCGTGCGACAGGTTGATTGATTTTCAACGAGTATACCTGTGCATCTGTTGGCGATTGAGGCATGGGCTGAGCAAGATATATTTTTGTGCCACGCCAATCATAGCCGCCCTCACTATCTGACACAGGTGTTGCAATTTCGGATGTGGTTGTATTCTCTGTGGTCGATGGTTCTGGCGTAGGTGTTGCTTCTCCAAATACGACCTCGGTCACGAAAGTTAGGGAAGCTTCCCCCGTCTTTGCGGTCACTTCCCAGCAGCCAGTGGTGGGGAAGATCAATGCGACTACATAAACACCTGTGTCATCATAGCCGCCAGTATAAAAGACGCGCATGGGTTCAGCGTTTGCATCGAGACGTTGACCTTGAATATCCAATGTCCCGGTGGCGTTGCGCCACCAAACCCATTTCATACTAAATGAACCGTCCGCTGCGCGGTTATCTGGCTGCATATAGATCTTGCCCTCGGGCCATAAGTCGGTCCAGATCTCGCCGTTGCCGTGGTGATACGTGGATGGCTGTTCAAGGGGTGGTGTGCTGCCGTTCGGTTCAGTGACCGGACAAACAAATTGATTCGGCGTTGTATTTGCGCCGGGTTGTTGGGTGGGGATGAGCGTGGCAAAACTCCAATTGAGGAAATAGCCTACCACGATAACCAAGGCGACCCAGCCCAGTGTGGACGATGTTTGTTTAAACAATGGCATGGACCAACTGGTTTTTGGTTTGTGGGTATCTTTCAATTTTGATTCCAGTTCCGCTACGAATTGCGGATTCGCATTGGTGCGCTCGGCGACATCCAATAATTTTTTCTCAATACCATTAGGGTTTGTGTTTTTCATTTCATCATTCATAGTTCCACCTCCAAAGCCAGGGAGGTACGCTCGCGCAGGTCTTGCAATCCGCGTGAGATGAGCATCTTAACCGCGGCTTCACTTTTGTTTAGCACACGGCTCGTTTCAAGATTCGATAATCCTCCGAAATAGACCAGGATGATCGCTTCGGCGCGGTCTGGGGGAATCTGCTTCAGCGCACGGGCAACGGATTCAAGCTCGAGGCGTTGAGTGGCTGCCTTGTCAGTGGGCAGGCTGGGGCTGGGATAATGAAGCGCCGCGTCCAGTGAAAGCTCGGGCTTGCGTCCGCGAAAATACATGAGGCGCTTCTTGGAAGCGATTCCCATGATCCACGCCGCGAAGGAGCCGGATCCACGAAACGATTTGATACTTTCAAGCGCCGCGATAAAAGTTTGCGACGTGAGATCTTCGGCGTCTTTTATGTTGCCTATATGCGCCATGTGATAACGATACACACGCGTCACGTGCTTGTGATATAGCTCAGCAAAGGCATTGACGTTGGCAATGGCTTCACGCGCCAGTTGGATTTCATCCATGGGTGGGCTTTCTGATCGGGTTGTCATTAGGGTAGTCATAGACCTCCTGCATTGATGTGTGCACAGTGTTAAGTTGCAGGAGGCGGCAAAAAGTAACAGGGAGTTTTATGTCATTGCGAGGGCTGGTGCTCGAAGCAATCTCCCATTATGGGGTGGTTGTGACAATAATCGGGATAATGAGCTTTTGGTCAACCCAGATGTCGCAGGTGCTGTTCAAGCGATTGAAAGCGATCAACTGATCAATGGTCACACCATGGCGCTCGGCGATGAAGGTGCAGTTATCGCCTGGTTGAACGATATATTCCAGTACGGGAAGTGGAGTGGCTGTTGGCTTCGGTGTCCTGGTGATTGGGCTGGAAGCGACCACATTCGATTTGACTTTTGTTATTACAGGAGTTTGTGAAGCGGTTTTTGTGCGTTGCGCTGACGGAGCGTTGGGTTCAACTCGCCAATTAAGCAGGAAAATAGCCAGAGCCATGAGCGCGACCCAGCCTGCAACCGTTACAAACTGCTGCAGAGGTAAAGGCAGTGTCCGTTTTATTTTTGGTTGGTGCTGCGCCACAAGGACTTGTTCCAGTTCGGAAATGAAAAGCGGATCGAGAACGATCTGGCTGGATGTATTCGCAAGTTTTTCAACGAGCGCGTCTTCTTCCGCATTGGGATCATTCGTCGTTCGAGCATTTTCCGCACTTGCGGTGATTGAGGTGCGTGTTCGTAAATCCTGTATTCCGCGCCCGATCAGCATCTCAACAGTGGTTGGGCTTTTCCTAAGCACCTCGCTAACTTCCGAACTCGTCAGGTTACTAAAGAAATAAAGGATGATTGCTTCGGCGCTGTCTGTGGATATTTGTTTCAAAGCATGTGAGATTGTTTCAATCGCCATCCGCTGCATGGATAGCTTGTCGGTGGAAAGCGCCGCGCTTTGGTAATATAAAACCGCATCGATGGGTAATTCCCGCAAGTTCCCGCGCGAATCCTGAAGTCGTTTTTGGGTTGCGATCTCCATGACCCATGCAGTGAGTGAATTATTCCCGCGAAAAGTTCGAAGCTCATTCAATACAGTCATGAACGTTTGCGAGGTTAATTCCTCGGCGTCTTTCACGTTGCCGATGTGGATCAGGTGGTAACGATATACGCGCGCGACGTGCATACGATATATCTCGGCAAATGCATCGGCGTTGACAAGTGCATCGCGTATGAGTTGAATATCATCCATAGATAAGTACCCTTTTTATAGGGGCAGTGATTCGCCCAAGCGCCTTATTCCGGATACACCTTCCAGCCCAATTCATTTAATTTCGATTTGTCCAATTGATCATCAGGTATATTGATCAACAGCGTATTGCCTTCAGCAAGTAATTCGTTCGTCTCGGCATCATAGATCCCTGCCCAGGCTTCCGCCGATTTTGATTTAGACTTCCCGGCTTTGCCAACGATCTTCAATGATTTTCCGGTCGGCACGTTCTGCCGATATTTCACTTCGAGTTTGGCAGTGAACATGAAGCGCGGGTCATTTGAGTCGCTGCCCATTTGCGCGCGCGCTGAGATTTCGTCAATGAGTGCCGCAACGATGCCGCCATGCACAACGCCCGGGTAGCCTTGAAAATGTTCTGGCGCGATGTATGTGGTTTCGATCACGCCGGGCTCCACTTCGTAGATGTGCAAATGCAATCCAATTGGGTTTTCGAGTCCGCAGATAAAACACATTTTTGAGTTTGGCTGTTTTGTTTTCATCCTGTGATTATATATGCCCGCTCAATTTTAAGAGTAATTTGCGGGCGAGGCGGGTATACTTTGGGCATGAAAACCCTTCACGAAAACGTCACGCAAATCTTTCAACAAACTTTTAATAGCGACCCTGCTTTTATCGTCCGTGCGCCGGGGCGTGTAAATCTACTGGGCGAGCATGTGGACTATAACGACGGATTCGTCTTGCCTGCCGCGATTGACCGCGCGGTTTGGCTGGCTTGCTCGCCATCTGCTGCGCCTCATTCCACGCTCGTAGCTGTGGACTTGGACGAACGCATTTCCTTTTCATCCGAAACGATCGCCACGAAAACCGACATCCATGGCAAGCCGTTACCGCATTGGGCAAAATATCCGGTTGGGGTTGCCTGGGCGTTGAATGAAGCTGGTTACGAGACTCCTTCTCTTAACGTTGTTTTCACCTCGGACGTTCCACGCGGCTCGGGGTTGAGTTCCTCTGCCGCAGTGGAGATGGGGTTCGGGTCCGCGTGGCAGGCTGCGGCTGGGTGGGAGGCGGATGCCATGTCCCGTGCCAGAATCGGTCAACGGGCTGAGAATCAATATGTCGGCGTCAATTGCGGCATCATGGATCAGTTCGCGTCGGCATGCGGCAAACGTGATCATGCGCTCTATCTCGATTGTAGATCGTTCGAATGGCAGGCGGTCTCGTTGCCAAACGATGTTGCGATCGTGGTTGCGGATACATCTGTGCCGCGTTCGTTATCGGATAGCGCCTACAACGAGCGGCGTTCGGCGTGTGAGGAAGCCGCGCGGTTGTTGGGCGCCGGATCCCTGCGTGATGTGCGCGTGGAAGATTTTCATCGGAACAAAAACCGTTTGCCTGAAATGATCGCCCGCCGCGCACAGCATGTGGTGGAAGAAATTCAACGCGCCGAGCAATCGGTCTTTTTGCTGCAACAAGACAATGTGAAAGCTTTTGGCAGGTTGATGAATGAGTGCCATGATAGCTTGCGGGATCTGTATGAAGTCTCGTGCCCTGAATTGAACGTGATGGTTAATATCGCGCGGGAGCTGGATGGATGTTATGGGGCGCGGCTCACGGGCGCGGGCTTTGGCGGTTGTACAGTGAATCTCGTGGCGCAAAGTGAAGCCGAAAGTTTTGCGCAGGAATTAGCCCGGCGTTACCAACATGAGACCAAGCGCGAGCCCAGGGCGTACATTTGTCATGCCGACGATGGCGCTGGAGTAGTGTAAAATTAACTCATGAAAAATGGTGATTTTCACGGCCAAGAAACGGTCATACTTGAGAATGAACACTTCCAATTGGAGTGTCTTGCTAATGCGGGTCCACGTATTGTCAGGTTGATCCCAGCCTGGCTGGGGGAGAATATTTTTGCAGAAATACCTGATGTTGCGATCCGTACCGAGTTAGGCAATTATCATTATTTTGGAGGACATCGTTTGTGGTTTGCGCCTAAGGTGCAATCACAGGTGTACTTTCCCGATAACCATGGGGTGACTGTCACAGAAATTAAGGATGGACTAAAGCTTGTGGGCGGCATTGAGCCTGATACCCATACCCGGAAGTCGATCTCGATCCAAACGAGCCCTTCACGCCCATTCATTATGATCAAGCATATGATCAGGAATTATGGGACAGAGGCAATTCACCTTGCGCCTTGCGCGATCACCATGCTCCGCCCGAATAGTATCGCCTTGTTGCCGCAGCAGGTTGGGTTGGTGGATAAGGATGGCTTTTTGCCCAACCGTAATTTATCGCTTTGGTCATATAGCCGGTGGGACGACCCGCGACTGGAACTTGGACAGGACCTTATTCAGGTCAGGTCAGATAATTCTAAAAGAGCGTTGAAGTTGGGGTATTTCAATGTATTGGGTTGGTTGGGCTATGTTTTCGAAGATGTGTTTTTTCTGAAACGCTTTGGCGTGCGGCGTGATGAAGAATATCCTGATAACGGGTGTAATGCTGAAGTGTCTTCCACGGATCGTATGGTTGAATTGGAAAGTCTTGGTGCGTTGGTGGATCTGAAGCCACAGGAAGAACTTGTCCACACGGAGACGTGGGAATTGTATAAAACAAATGACATTCCAAGAGAACTGATGGGTGGGAAAAACCTGGTGGATGTGTTGAAATAAAAATCAGCCGGAAGAATTCTTCCGGCTGATTTTTATTTATAAGGGATTAGGGAAAGATCGTAATATCTGCCATGTAATAGGCATGTTGGTAGGCGGTAAGCGCGCCGCCTTCACCGGGGATGGGTTCAATATTTTCGTTGCCGTTGGTATCGATGCCATTACGGATCTGATTTGAAAGCGAGACAGCCTGACGGACCAAGCTCTCCACATTGGAATCGGCTGGAGCTTCGAGGATGGCGATCAACAGATCGTGGAGTTGAGGTGTCCATTCGCCAATATTGGTCATGGCGATTTTAACGTGTTCGCCATGGGTCAACATATTTTCTGTAGGGGCTTCTGATGTAAGCGCCAGGTTGGCATGAGTGTAGGCTCCCTGGATGTAGCCTTCGTTATCTCCGTTCAATAGTAAACCGAAGCGATCGCTGGGGTTGTTGATAATGCCATCCCCATCCCAATCCTTATTGTCGGGGCTGCGTGCGCCTGAAATTATGTTCAACATTTTTTCGGCTTGAAGCTTTACGCTAGAGGTATCCCCGGCTTCGAAAGCTGACAGCATTTCGTTGGCTGAGTCGCTGAGCATTAATGTGGTGGCATCTAAACCGGTGATGAAACCGACTTCGTCAGGCGTGTTGTAATACGAGAAGAGCAGATGTCTAACATGCATCAATCCATCGGTTGGCAAGGTAGCGGAGAAGGCAATCGTATTTGATGGATTTGGGCTGTTATCGGGGTTTGGTTCCGTTGTGATTTCCAGAGTTTGATATATGCCAATTAAGTTATTGCCTTCAGGGTCTACAAAAGACAGTGTGCCCTTGTTGTCTTGGTCAAACGCGATAAAGCCAATGCTGATACGCCGTTCACCATCATCGCGGATCAGCCAGGCTTCATATTGACTGCCTTCTGGAGGCAGCGCCATATCGAAGGTTGTCAGGGTGACCTGGTCGGCGATGGCTGTCCCATCTTGAAAGCGTAATAAGCCAACGGGGTCAGCTTGCGGCGCAACTACCTCGGATGTACTGTGAGTTGGCGAGCCGTTTGTTTCGGTATGTGCTGCTGGGGCTGTAGGTTGTTTGCCGACAGATGCTATCAGACGTGAGCTCAATAATGTGCCCAGCACGATCACGATTAAGCTAGCGATGCCAATGTAAACGAGAGAACCGGGTTTGGTGGTTTTGTTTGTAGGCTTTGCCGCAGGCTGCGGCTGTGTATTGGATTGGATGAGTGAATTTGGGAGGCGTAGTGTGGCGGCTTCCGTTGTCCCGAGGATGGCGGCTTGAAACGCCTCGGCAAATTCGATGGGCGTTGCGAAGCGTTCTTCTGGATTCTTGGCGAGCGCGCGATTCATCACATCCTGTAGATCCGTCGAGATCCCCTCGATGGGTGGTGGGGGATCGTAGATTTGCTTATGCAGCAGGCTTAAGGTTGAATCAGAATCGAAGGGCACCCGGCCTGCGAGCATTTCGTAGACGGTTACGCCCAATGAATACACATCTGTGCGCGCGTCCACACGATCGCCGCGTGCCTGTTCCGGGCTCATATAAACCGGCGTACCGGTGATCACGCCTGTATTCGTCTGACTGGAGGATTGAGTGAACCGTACCAAGCCGAAATCCGTGATAATGGGTTCGGTGTCTTCTGCAAGTGGTTTTCCGGCAGAGATCGGATTGGTGCGCGAGGTGAGCAGGATGTTGGCTGGTTTGATATCACGATGAATGACCGCATTGTCGTGGGCGTATTTCAAGGCGCTCGCCAGTTTGCCCAATAGCTTATTGATCTGATTAATGTCAAGCCGCCCATTGTGTTTGTGCAATTCGCGCAAATAAGTTCCCAAAGAAGCGCCAGCCACATATTCCATGACGAGATAGGGCTGATTTTCGTAGGTGTCGAAATCGTATACCTGAACGATGTTGGGGTGCCTGAGCATGGCGATCACACGGGCTTCACGTTCAAAGCGTTCGCGCAATTCAGGGTCATCCTGTAGATCACCTTTTAAAAATTTAATCGCCACTGCCCGGTGGAGTGTGGTGTGAGTTCCGATGAATACTTCTGCCATGCCGCCGCGCGCGAGGAACATATCCACGCGTACTTTGCCGAGCAGTTGTCCAGTTAGGTTTGGCATAGAGAAATTATACAGTACGAAAACTGTGATGAATAATTTGAAATGGTATGAAAATGGAGAGCCTAGCGAGCGACCAAGTCTTGAACGGGCATCGAATGCAAATACATTCGATGCCCGTTCAAGTTATTGGAATGTGTTTTTTAGGGCGTTGCAACGGGCAGGGACGCAATGGCTCCGACGCAGGTTATGTTCTCGGTTAAGGTGGATACCCAGCCCTGATCATTTGTTCCGTCCAGGGTAAGTTTAAGCCACTTGCCATCCGTGCTACGCCCCGTTGGGGTAAAGGTACTGTCTTTGGTGATCACCGTAAACGATCCAAAGTTTGTCCCAGGTCCACTGCGGACGTTAAGTGCCAACGCTTTGACGGTACAAACGAGCGCAGGCTTGAATTCTCTGATGGTTAATTCATCGTAATGGATATGAACATTCGTGGCATCAAGTGTCTGAACGTAAAAACCCACTTCTCCACTTGCGTAGTCTGCATCGGTGACCTGACCAACGAGTTTGCCATTGATATAAAAAGAGAGACTGGAACCGTACATGTCCACGCGCAGAATATCTTCCACATCCAATTGATTGATGCCGGCTTCATTCCCCTCTGCTAAAACGGTCAGGGCGGTGGATGAGCTCTTCAGTACGAACCATTTTTTGGAACGCGGGGAAATTGTAAACGCATAATATTGATCGCCCGAGCGATGGAAAGCCACGCCGTAATTAAAGTCACCGGTTTCCGAAGTCTTTTTTGAATTTGTAAAAACCTTTGTTGTCACGGATGCGTCGCTATAAGATTGCTTTTCCGGTTCAAAAATGGTGGTCTTGTAATTGGGGCTGGTGATCTCGACGTGATAGTATTCCGGTTCGTGATAACCAATGAAGTAATTATCGAACTTCTTCTCTGCCCAACCACTCGCAGGATTCGTGAAGACATCTTGGTATAACAAGGCTGCTTCCGGTTCGGGTGCTTGGATCTTTTCGATATTTTGAATGACTAGCGAATCAAAGTGAATATGTATATTGGTGGCATCAAGCGTTTGAACAAAGAAACCAATGTCTCCGCTGACGTAATCTGCGTCGGTGACCTGACCAACAAGCTTGTCGTTGATATACAGTGAGAAGCTGGACCCCTGAGCTTCCACGCGGAGGGTGTCCTCTACATCTAAATCGTTGATACCCTCCTCTTTGCCTTCTGCTAGCACTGTCAATGAAGTTGAAGAACTTTTAAGCACATGCCATTGCTTTGTGCGTGGAGAAATGACAAAGGCATAATATTGGTCACCTGAACGGCGGAACGCCACACCGTAGTTGAAGTCGCCAGTTTCCGATGTCTTTTTAGAATTTGTAAAAACCTTTGTTTCGATGGATGAATCGCCAAAGCTCTGTTTTTCAGGTTCAAAGACCGTGGTCTTGTAGTTGGGACTGGTGATCTCAACATGATAATATTCCGGCTCGTGATAACCAATAAAGTAATTATCGAATTTTTCTTCGGGCCAGCCGCTGGCGGGGTTCGTAAAATCATCCTGAAGAATTGAGGCTGATGGTTCGGATGCTTTGAGCTTTTGAATGACCAACGAATCAAAGTGAATATGTATATTGGCGGCGTCGAGAGTTTGAACAAAGAAGCCTGTCTCTCCACTGGCGTAATCTGAGTCCGAGGCTTGCCCAACGAGTTTGTTGTTTATGTAAAGAGAAAAGTTCGACCCTTGGGCATCTACCCGGAGAACATCTTCCACATCCAAAGCGTTGATGCCTGCTTCGGTGCCTTCTGCCAGTACATCTAATGACGTGGATGAACTCTTAAGCACAGACCATGTTTTGGAGCGTGGGGAAATCGTAAAGGCATAATATTGATCTCCCGAACGGCGGAAAGCCACGCCATAGGTAAAATCGCCGGTTTCCGATGTCTTTTTTGAATTCGTAAATACCTTTGTTTCGATGGATGCATCACCAAAGCTATTTTTTTCAGGTTCGAAGACTGTGGTCTTGTAGTTGGGGCTCGTTATTTCAACATGATAATATTCCGGCTCGTGGTAGCCGATGAAATAATTATCGAATTTCTCTTCGGGCCAGCCGCTGGCGGGATTTGTAAAATCATCTTGATACAAAATATTACTGTCAACAACCGGCATCGGGGTTGCTGCAGCAGCCTCTGCGACTGGAGAAGAGATTGCTGTTTCGCCTGCGGGTGCAGTTGCAGTATCAGTCGGGCTTCCGGCGCATCCTGCCGTCAATAATAAGATGAGTAAGATGGATAATATCCAATTAAGCCGGGGATTTTTCATGGTCTTTCTCCTTGTGATTGGCAGAGCATAGATAAACTACTAAATATTTAGGAAGTTTAAGATTGAAGGAATTAATAGATCAGCAGGTAATGTGATCTGTGTTTTATGAACTTCTATATTATTTAACGCTGTCAGCAGCGCAACGGAAGCCCGCAAACTTAACATACCGAACATCATCGGCTGGAACTGCCAATCGATAAGCCAGATCTTGTGGGTTGCCATAACGGCCGCCGCGCAAGATTTTATTTCCACCTTCTACACTACTATATGGCTCGCCAACCCATTCCCATACATTGCCAACCATATCGAACACGCCAAAAGGACTCACGTTGAATGGATAAAACCCTTTAACATAGGTATCATCGTTGGGCATCTTGTTGACCAAACCGCCAGCTGTATCATCGCTTCCCCAGGGATATAGTTGTGGATTGGCGCCAGGACCGCGTCCCGCCGCCTCCCATTCTGCCTCTGTTGCGAGTCGCTTGTTTGCCCAACTGCAATAAGCAACTGCTTGATCCCAGGTGACACCGCGTACGGGTTGGTTTTCCTTGCCGGAGATCACTGGTGGTTGACTGCCAGTTGCATCTATATACTTTTGGTAATCTGCGTTCGTTACTTGATATTGGTCGATCCAAAAATCTGACAGGGAAAGACTTGTAGTTTCACCATGATACTCGTCGGGCGGGTTAGGTATGCCAACTTCATACGTATCAGTTGGTATTTCAACCATGCCTTCCGCGCTTGGCAGTGTGTTGGCATCCGTTGTTGATGGATTGACTACCGGTTGTGTACTGACCGGGTTCTCAGTTCCATTCAGATTGGGTGTAGCTGAACGATTGGAGAGCATTCGAAAAGCGCCGATTGCAACCGCAAGCACACAGACCACGGCAAAAACCCCAGCGCCGATCCACAGAGAAGTTCGATTGGTTGATTTCGATTTTGGAGTAGTAGGCTTGGACGCTACCGGCTTGATGGAGATCTCAGTACGTCGCGGACTATCAGCGGGGAGTGTCTCGATAATCGTTTCCGCTTCAGCGGTCATACCCAACGCCAGGAAAAAATCGACAGCCATCTCGCGACAGGTCTGAAAACGGTCGTCTGGTTTTTTAGCCAGCGCACGGTTCATGACTGCCTGGATCGCCGGAGATACGCCTGGAATCGAGGGCGGCGGTTCATTGATCTGCATATACATCACAGACATCGTACTATCCGCTTCAAATGGGACGCGCCCTGCGAGCATCTCATACAACACAACGCCCACCGAATAAATGTCGGTACGATGATCGGTCTTATCTCCGCGTGCCTGTTCAGGCGACATATATGACGGTGTCCCACTGACCATGCCCGAGGCAGTTTGCGAAGCGGCATGTTCGATCCGCACCAACCCGAAGTCAGTGATCACGACTTCAACGTCACTGGTCAGTGGCTTGTCCAGTGCGATCTCATCTGACTTGCCGTGCAGCATAATATTGCCCGGCTTGATATCACGATGGATCACGCCTTGTTCATGAGCATAATCAAGTGCCGAGGTGATGGCTTTGAGTAAACGTGCAACCTGATGTGTGGGGATTCTTTCATTGCGGTCATGCAGACCACGCAAATACGTTGAAAGGGTGGGACCCTTCAAGTATTCCATTACAATATAAGGGTGTCCCTCAGTGGCATCGAAGTCAAAGATCTGTACGATGTTGGGGTGACGCAATGCGGCAACGACTTTCGCCTCACGTTGAAAGCGTGCGAGTAACCCGGGATCTTCCTCAATATAACTATGTAATACTTTGACGGCGACCTGACGATCCAAGGAAAGATGCGCGCCTAAATAAACCTCAGCCATGCCCCCGCGTGCCAAGTATTTGTCAATGCGAACTCTACCAATTGTCTTACCGATCCATTCAGGCATGCGAACGATTATACATCAGTAATTAGATGTATTCAATCTGATATGTATTTTTTATGATGGTCAAGGAGTCTTATTGTGAAAACTGTCGTAATCATCTCTGCCAATTCTGAATGGAACGG
>CAZMQE010000033.1:0-2335 GCA_964568115.1 uncultured Anaerolinea sp. | reverse complement strand
ATGAAGCAATTGATCGGGCAATTACCGAAATGGTTGCAGGCAATTGAATAATTGCTTAATCGGGGGCTCAGCCCTCGATTAAGCAAGGTTCACAAAACCAGCTCCATTGCCACTTCATCGCCGCGATCGGTATAACTCGCGATTTCATAAAACCCCAGCTTCTTATAAAATTCCAGCGCGCGACTCTGGGCAATAGGGTCAGTCTCAAGCCGGATGCGTTTGTAGCCTTTTTCTCTCGCAAAAGCGAGACAGGCTTGCAGCATGCGATACCCCAAGCCCTGCCCGTGATACTCTGTCAACAGCCATAAGCGTTTGAGTTCACAGATATCGCCCTCGAGCTGCCGGATGGCGCCCGTGCAGATCAACTGATCGTTCTCGGTCATGACCAGAAACGTCCCGCCGTTCTCAAAGTAACTTGCTTGGATATCATCCATATCCTTAAGTTCATGTTTGGATTCGTAATAAGCAATGGACTCTTCCAACGGGCGCGGGTCGTTGAAAATGGCATGGGCGACGCGATAGACCACTCGTTTAGCAGCAGCCCACTCGTCCGGTTTGATGCGGCGGATTTCACTCATTCGACGATTTTACCTCAGGGTTTATAATCCGTTCGCTGACCGAGAAGCCATTCATGAATCCAACTACCGAAGAAGAACTTCAAATCCAAAAACGTAATTTTCGCAACGTGCAAATTGACGGCGTTGGCGTGAGCATCTCCAACGTCTCTGCGCCGTATTTGCCGGTATTTCTCACACGCCTGGGAGCGAGCAATTTTCAAGTCGGCTTGCTTTCTTCCATGCCGGGTGTGACCGGGTTATTTCTTGCGCTGATCGTAGGGCGTTTTTTACAAACTCGCAAAAATGTTGTGCCGTGGTATGGACTCTCGCGGTTACTGGTGATCCTGTGTTATGCCCTGACTGGCATCCTTACTTTATTGATCGCGCAGAAATATGTGATCATTGCCACACTGGCGATCTGGGCATTCGCCACTCTGCCGCAGACCGCGCTGGCTGTGGCATTTTCAGTGGTGATGAATGCTGTGGCGGGACCAGAGGGACGCTATCGATTGTTGAGTCGCCGTTGGGCGATCTTTGGAATCACAGGCGTCGTTGGGACTTTCATCGTCACGCGCGTCATTGACCTGATCGACTTCCCGGTGAATTATGCGGTGATGTTCATGGTCTTATCGCTGGGTGGTTTTCTTAGTTATTATTTTTCCAACCAGATCAAGATTCCCGACCAAACTCAATCGGTTCTTTCTCAAACCGGTACATCTACGAGTGGACTGAAAAATTATCTCACGCTCCTGCGTGCCAATCCCGCCTTTGTTTCGTTTGCATCAAAACGTTTTGTTTATTTTTCCGCATTGATGTTAAGTCTGCCGGTCATGCCGCTTTATTATGTGCGCGAAGTTCATGCGACTGACAGCCAGATCGGTACCATCAGTATGACGATGAGCCTGGTGATGTTGGTCGGCTACTTCATGTGGCCCCGTTTTTCTGCTAAATTTGGCGGGCGGTTCGTGTTGCTTGCCACCACATTTGGAATGATCTTTCATCCGGCATTGAATGCCGCCACTACGCGAGTTGAATTGGTGATTCTGTATGCGGGTCTCGCCGGGCTGTTTCAAGGCGGGCTGGACTTGGTCTTCTTTGATGAGCTGATGAAAACCGTTCCGGCTGAATACAGCGCAACGTTCGTTTCGCTGGCGCAATCGATGCAATACTTTTCGATGATCCTCGCGCCGTTGTTAGGCACCTGGCTTGCGAATTACATTGGTCTCAGCGGTGCTTTGTGGTTAAGTGCCGGGTTGAGATTGATCGGCTTTGTGTTGTTCTTAAGAAAAGACATCCGCAAACAAAATACACTGGTGGTCGAGTAAGGTCGGGCGGTATCTCGACCAGCGATTATTTCTCCTGCTTGACTTCGCATTATCCCAGTGGTATCCTTGCGCGCAATGTTCAGCCAACTTGTAAATAATACTGATACTACCAATCGTACAACTCGCACTCATGCAGAGGCGGGGCGTTGGTACTTATCAGGTGAACACGAAGCAGTCCATTCATCATAGATAGTAAAACCAAACGCCCCGACATTCGGGGCGTTTTTCTTAACTACGCAAGAGACTTCAAATGTCTTTTGCAAAATCGTCTAATCCGTGAGTCTTCAAAAGAGACTTCCGAAGTCTAAAGGAGCTAATCATGTCTATTTCAAATGCCACCCCTGTCCTCGCCGTTGACGAGAAGAATCTCATTCCCGTCAGCGACCATCTCAAGCAAATGGCGGACATCCCGCCCTCACGCATGTTCCTCATCAATAAGTCGTTGAAAGTGTA
>CAZMQE010000032.1:16429-19324 GCA_964568115.1 uncultured Anaerolinea sp. | reverse complement strand
GCGGGCGTTCCGCAGTAGGGACAAATATTCCACGGCAGTTCCATGAATTTATTACAGTTATCGCAGGTCTTCTTTAATTTGGTGTGACAGTTCGGGCAGACCTGCCAGTCATCTTTGACGCGGCGTTCACAGCCCGGGCATAATGGCAAATCTTCGAGGGCTTGTAGTAAGGCTTCTTCTTCGAGCGTGCGCTGATATTCCTCTTCGAGAGTCCGCTGGGGGCGAAGGATCAAATACACCAATACACCGGGCAGATTCAATACTGATACGAGTAACGTCGCAAGCGTTTGCACCAACGGGTCACGGGCGCGTGTGCGGATGTCGCGGTACGTCCAGATCACGAGTGAGATCCACAAGGCGGCGAGGAAAGCTCCGCCGAAGCCGGTGAGGATGAGGAAGAAGTTGCTTACAAGAGTAGGGTCAAAAGTCATAATGCCTCGTTGAAGATATTTTATCTCATATCATCAGTGTTTACCGTCATTGCGAGGAGCGATAGCGACGAAGCAATCTCCACCACAGAGACGGGGATTGCTTCGCCCACTCGGCGTTTGAGCCTCGGGGCTCGCAATGACGGAATTGTCTCATGGTGTCGCGTGATGAAAATGCCATTCACCGGCATCCTGGTCAGCATAGGAATTGGTACCGAGCACTTCGTAGAAGGTGATGCCCGGCTTTAAATAGATGGGAGCTCCGGTAGCGGTTTCGGTCAACGAGAGCGGCTGATTCACATACGGACGACTCCAACGCGCTACGATCCCGACTCCATCGCGAAAGACATACGCCTCGCCTGAACCGGTCAGGTCGATGTGATAGACCTCGTCATCTTCATCGTATGGATTCGCAAAGGTGTGATAAGCAAACAGCACCACGACATTCGCGGCATGTACCGTTGTTGCTGTGACTCGGTCCACCAAGGGCGCATAAGACTCAGCCTGACCGTTGCGCGTGTCGTCAGTTTCTTGAAAGCGGGCGTACTCGCCAGTTTCAGGGACATACAACCAGTAATGGTAAGCATCCTCTGAGTAATAGGTGTAGATGAGGTTACCAGCCACGGCAAAAGGTGGAACGTAGTTCACATCGAAAATTCCACTGCGGAACGAGGGTGGATCATTCGGCAGGTTGTTTTTTTCAACACAATCCTTCCAGGTGACTGTATTGAAATAGGTGTTGCTATATATTTCCACATTCCGTGAATCGAGAGGTCTGAAAGGCGGGCAAGCCCTATTCGTGGGGACAACTAGAAAATCGGCAAAGTCTGTGGTCTTGAAATAAGTAAGCACGCGCTTATCAGCAAACTTGAACACCAGATAAGATTGATACATGCGCTGAATGTTCTCATCAAAAAATCTACCCGAGCGCACAGGTCCCACCCACTCCGAGTTGTTGCCATAGAACACCGCAACGAAACGCGTCAACCCCGCCTCGATGTAATATTCGAAGACTTGGTCGGCGAGCGTCAACCCGGATTGCGGACGAATATACCGCGGGAAGTTCGCCACCTTCACTGCCATCGGACGGCGGTTTAATAACGCCGGATCATTCACTGGCAAGCCCGTCAACGGATTAAGCGGACCGGGAAGAGTCTCCGGTGTTATATCCACGCTTGGGGTTACTGTCGGCTCCAGGGTTGGGGCAGGCGGCGGGGTAAACGTCGGTAGGGATAAGGGTGTCGGGGCAGAACCAGCATAAAGGGAGTCTGATGCGGTTTGCGCGGGTTGAAAGGGTGTCGGGGAGGGAATCCCTATGGCGGAGACTTCGTTCGGGCGGGCACTGCATCCAGAAAGAAATACAAGTGCAAGTAATACCAGATTTAAGGTGTAACGCATGCGGTTGATTTTACAACAATCAGATGGGACTGCAAACCTGATAAAATTACGAAACCATGCTTATCCTGATTACGGTTGCGATCCTATTGATCACCGCGCTGGTGTTGTTGATCCTGCGCTTTACGCTGGGCGAATACCGCTATTCATGGTTGATCGCCACCAGCGGCGCTTTGTTCGCGTGGCTTAGTGTGTTCCTATGGCAATTAAGCATGCCCTTACAGATCCAGCTCCCGCTTTGGCAGCCGGCCCTGCTTTTTCCACAATCACCGTTTTTTGTTGCCGATGGCATTGCATGGGCGTTTGCTGTGAGCCTGGCATCCCTGTGTTTGGCAGTGATCATCACCGCCGTGGTCAGTGAAGATTTTCCATATCCGGTCAGTTGGGTCGGGGTATTGACATTGACAGCCCTCGGCATTTTGGCTGTGACAGCCGACAATCCATTAACGCTGGTGCTGCTTTGGGCAGCGATCGATCTGGCTGAGTTGATCTCACAAATGCGTCTGGTGGAAGGACCCAAATTGAGTGAGCGGGTGGTGATCGCTTTTGCAGCTCACATCGCGGGTATTCTGGTTTTGTTGTGGGCGGATATGGTCAGCATTTCAAATGGCATCATTTTGGATTTTCGTTCAGCGCCATCACAAGCTGGTATTTATTTTGTCATCGCGGCGGGGTTGCGTTTGGGCGTACTGCCGCTGCATCTGCCATACACAAGCGAAACAGCGGTGCGGCGCGGTTTTGGTACCGCACTGCGCATGATCTCGGCGGGGTCAAGTTTGATTTTGCTGGCGCGCATTCCATCCAGCAGTTTGACATCGCCGCTCACGCCCTACTTGATCGTGCTTGTAGCATTCGCCGCGACCTATGGCGCGTGGATGTGGCTGCGTGCACCCGATGAGTTAACAGGTCGTCCGTTTTGGTTGATCGGCATGGGCTCACTCGCGCTTGCCTCCGCCTTGCGTGGCAACCCGATCGGCGCCACCGCCTGGAGTTGCGCGTTGATCCTCGCAGGCAGTGCCTTGTTCCTCACATCCGGGCAAAACAAATGGCTTGAGCGTGCCTTGTTCATTTG
>CAZMQE010000032.1:0-16329 GCA_964568115.1 uncultured Anaerolinea sp. | reverse complement strand
TATCAAGCCATCTGGAACGGCTACCAACAACTCAGCAAATTAAGCAACACGTTCTCAAGCCTGCTCGAAGGCGAAAGCGGCATCATGTGGACGTTGTTGTTCCTGGCATTATTCATTTCCTTTTTCACCCAAAGGTCTCCTTAATTCATGTCCACACTCGCATGGATCGCCGTACTACTAGTCGCCATTACCTCCATCGGTCTTTTACTGGCACGTGATTGGCGCTGGTTGATCATCTTCCTCTCGGCGCAATATTTCGGGATGTTGATCCTCACCCTTTTACACTGGCCCCTTGGCATGGCATCTGTCAAAGTTGTGGCAGGCTGGATGAGCGCCGCCATCTTAGGTATGACGCGTTCCGGTTTGCCGGGCGAAGACAAAACTGAAAAGCAAAGCATTTTGCCGCGTGGACGCATGTTCCGCTCTTTCGCTGCCGGGATCGTGATCGTAATCGTTGCGACTGCAACTCCACGCGTAGATGCAGTGATGGCAAACGCGGGATTTGCGGTAACTACTGGCAGCCTGTTATTGATCGGCATGGGCTTACTCCATCTGGGAGTCACCGACCACATCCTACGCGTGACCATTGGACTCATGACCGTACTGGCTGGGTTTGAGGTTCTGTACGCAACCGTGGAAGGATCGATTCTCGTTGCAGCTTTGCTGGCGGTCATCAACCTTGGGTTGGCACTGGCAGGTTCATATCTTTTGGTTGCATCCAACACCCAAATAGAGGCAGCCGAATGAACGCGCCAACGATTTGGATCATCGCCCCGGCGTTCGTCGCCATCTTACTGCTCGCGATCCGCAACCAGCGCGCGTTAAGTATTATCGGAGGGGTCGTTGCCATATTGCTCGCGATCGCGGCGCAATTCGTTCCCATCGAGGAGGCGTTTCGCCTCGGCGCGTTCTCCATCAAGATCGATTCATCCTTGGCTGTATTTGGTCGTATTCTGGAGATCAAACCTGCTGAAGGATCCTTGCTTGCCATTATTTACGGCGCCACAGCCTTATGGTTCTTCGGTGCTGAAGCCTCTAAAACTGCGTTACGCATCGTCCCGTATGGATTGTTGATCACAGCCTTCATGGTCGCATCCATTGCGGTGGAACCATTTTTGTTTGCTGCGCTGTTCATTGAACTCGCAGTTCTGCTCGCCATCCCCTTACTCACCAGGATCGATCAACCGCCTGGGCGTGGTATCGTCCGCTTTTTGATCTATCAAACGCTCGCGATGCCGTTCATTTTGTTTTCAGGTTGGTTATTGGCAGGCGTGGAAGCCAGTCCCGGCGATATTGCACTTGCCACACAATCAGCCTCCATGCTGGGCTTGGGCTTCGCCTTCTTGCTGGCGGTCTTTCCTTTCTATAGCTGGATCCCCCTGCTCATGGAGGAAACACAGCCTTTCATTGTCGGCTTTCTATTATGGATCCTGCCCACGATCACGATCATCTTTGGCGCAGGCTTTCTGGATCGCTACTCATGGCTGCGTTCTTCGCCGCAATTAGCCACTACGCTTCAATCTGTTGGGTTGCTCATGATCGTCACCGGCGGGTTATGGGCGGCTACCCAACGTCATCTTGGGCGCATTATGGCATACAGCTCGGTCGCCGAAACAGGTTTTTCGATCCTTGCCCTAAGCTTAGATCCAAGGTTAGGTATCCCCATCTTGTTCCTACAACTACCAGCCCGTGCACTGGGACTGGCTATTTGGTCGCTTTCATTAACCGTTATTAAAGACCACGCTGAGACTCTGCGTTTCGGCGCCGTCCGTGGATTATTACGCAGTGTCCCGTTTGCGAGCGCGGGGCTTGTGCTCGCATCGCTTTCAACGAGTGCCTTCCCTTTATTGGCGGGCTTTCCGGCACGCCTGGCGCTCTGGGAAAATCTCTCGCGTGTATCGTTGGGTGCGGCGTTATGGCTCGGAGTTGGCATCATCGGCTTACTGACCAGTTCTTTTCGCACCATGGCAGTTCTCAGTATGGCTGAAGAATACACAAGCTGGGAACTAAGGGAAGATTGGTTACAGGGGATCATGCTCGGGGTGGGAATGATCGGGCTCTTCATCCTGGGGTTGTTTCCGCAGTTTGTGCAATACTTTCTATCCAACCTGCCCGCCATGTTCGAGCACCTCGGTCGTTGAGGCGGTATAATCATCACGCAATCTTAGTCACTGCGCCGGAGGCAGAATCATGGATATGGATTTTGAACAGATCGTCAAACGCCTGCAATGGCTGGACGAGGAACATCGGAAAGACAAGGCGGCGATCATTGCACTCGAAGAACGGATCGCCTCTTTTGAAGGCAACATTGAAGTGGTCAAGCAACAGATCAAGCCACTTGATAAACAGATCGCGGGGCTTTCATCCACAACTGCCCGCATCGATCAATTCGACACCATCGTTGCCAAGCAACGCGAAGATGTAAAGAAAGCGCTCGATGAGATCGAGAAAAAATTCCAAAAGCGCGAACTCGAGATCACCAAACAACATCAAAAAGACCTGGAGCCGTTCCCCAAAGAGATCGAAAAACTCAAAGAGGCGCTCAAAGATATTGCCCCGCTTCAGCGGGATTTGAAGGCACGCATCGCTGAAGAAGCACGCCTGCATACCGAGATCAATGAACTCAAGCCGCCCATTGAAGAAGTCAAACGTGCGGCAGAGGAAGTTGCCCGCGCACAACGCGCTTACGAAGAAAACCGCAAGCAGGATATAAAACGCGTGGCAGACCTGCAAGGCGAACTGGTTGCTTTGCGCCCGCGCATTGACGAAGCCCGCGCCAAAGCCGACCTAACCGCCGACAGTTTCAAGAACATTGATAATCGCATCAACGAAGTGATGCTCTCCGAAGCCGAACGTAAAGCCGCGCAAAGCGCATTCATCGAAAAACAGAACATCGCTCACATTGACCGCGAACGCACATACAAGGAATGGCAGGAGAAATCCAACGAATTCCAAAAGCAGGTAAAAACCCTAGAAGGTCAATCACAGGCACTTGAAGAAACCCTGCGCGCTGCCAAGAAGGCACAGGAAACCTATAACGAGCTCAACACCAAATTGGAACGCCGCATCAACGAAGTGACCGAGATGCAAAGGCTGGCAGAAGACCGCCTGCGACAGGAATGGGTAACCTTCAAAGCCGATGATCAAAAGCGCTGGACAGGGTATACGCTCTCGCAAGATGAAGGCATTAAAGATGTGCGTCGTACGATGTCGAAGATCGAAGAACGTATCAGTCCCTTGAACGAGTCGATCCAAACCCTGCAAGATCAAATGCATCAAACTGCTGATGCCACCGAGCAACAATTGCAAGAGTTAATGAACGTGGCACATGAATGGCTTTCCGCATACGAGCGCATCATGGGTCATGGCAAAACCACCAAGAAAACTAAAAAATAATATTCATTTTCGAAACCACTGAGACACGGAAGCACGGAGATTTATTTTCTCAGTGTCTCTGTGTCTTTATTATCCCCATCAGGGGGACAGCAGTTAAAGAGAGTTGTAGATGAGAGTTATCGGCACGGCAGGTCATGTTGATCACGGTAAATCCACGCTCATCGCGGCGCTGACAGGTACGCACCCAGACCGTCTCAAAGAGGAACAAGCCCGCGAGATGACCATCGAGCTTGGCTTCGGTTGGATGACCCTGCCGAACGGCGAAGAAGTGGGCATTGTAGATGTCCCCGGTCATCGTGACTTCATCGAAAACATGTTATCGGGCATCGGGGGTATCGACGCGGCATTGCTCGTCATCGCGGCAGATGAAGGCGTGATGCCGCAAACGAAAGAACATCTCGCCATTTTGGATTTACTCCAGATTCCCGCTGGACTCATCGTACTGACAAAAACTGATCTCGCCTCGGATATCACCCCCGATGGGGGCTCAGCCTGGCTTGATCTGGTGGAAACAGACATTCGCCTCGCTGTTAGCGGCACCGTGTTGAAAGACGCTCCGATTGTGCGTGTCTCTGCCAAAACCAAAACGGGACTCGACTCATTAATTTCCACACTCAGCAAAATCCTTGAAGAGAAACCTGCGCGGCTTGATCTCAATCGTCCTCGTCTGCCGATCGATCGCGTCTTCACCATGAGCGGATTCGGTACCGTGGTCACCGGCACCCTGAGCGATGGACACTTATCCATCGGCGATGAGGTGGAGATCCTGCCGTCGGGGCAAAAAGGCAGAGTCCGCGGCTTGCAAACACACAAGAGGAAAGAAGATCTCGCCATCCCCGGTTCGCGCACGGCTGTAAATATTTCCGGCGTGAACACGGAACAGATCCAACGCGGCGAAGTAGTTACGTACCCAAATCAATATCAAGCCACCCGCCGCATCGACGCACGCTTTCGTTTGCTCAAAGATGTTGCGACCATTCTCAAACACGGCGATGAAGTGAAATTCTTTGTGGGTACCAGCGAAACCATTGCCACCCTGCGCATACTAGGCAGGGAAGAATTCAAGTCCAATGAAGAAGGTTGGATCCAGCTTGAACTCCGTGATCCTATCGTGGCTGTGCGTGGTGACCGCTACATTCTGCGGCGTCCCTCACCGAGCGAGACTTTGGGTGGCGGCGTCATTATCGACCATCAACCCAAAGGTCGGCACAAACGTTTTGATGAAGAAGTGCTCAAGTCACTGGAAGCGCTTGCACAAGGTTCGCCTGCAGATGTTCTACTCGAAGCCGCGCTGGCAACCCATGTTGCGCCGTTGAAAGAGATCGTCACTCGCTCCCGTTTGGAAACAATCCCCGCCAATGAGGCATTGAACGAATTAATTGAATCTGGCAGGCTGATCGCTTTAGAGGGCAATTCACCAAATGCATCCAGCGATTTGCTTGTGATCGCGCTACCCCACTGGAATATGCTGCGCGATAAAACGCTGCAACTCGTGGATGCCTATCACACGAGCTATCCGCTGCGACGCGGCGTGCCACGCGAAGAACTCAAGAGTAAGTTGAAACTTACGCCGCGCGTCTTTAATGCAATCATCAATAAACTGCTCCTGGAACAGGTACTTGCCGATCGCTTGTCTGCAATAGCAAGGCTTGGGCACGAAATTAAGTTCAATGGTCAGGAGCAAGCCAAAGTCCAGGCATTGATGCGTAAGTTCGAGGCGAATCCGTTTAGTCCACCGAGCGTCAAAGATTGCATAGCTGAAACGGGCGAGGAAGTCCTGAATGCCCTACTGGAAAATGAACTCATCACCGTTTCGTCTGAGGTGGTCTTTCGTAAACATGATTATGATGCCATGGTGTCAGAGATCAAAAATGTGATCATTCAAAACGACAGGATCTCACTTGCAGAGGTGCGCGATCTTTTCAAAACCAGCCGAAAATATGCACAGGCGCTCCTGGAACATCTCGATACGACCGGTGCCACTGTACGAGATGGAGATTTTAGAAGGTTGAAAAAGCCATGAGTTATTTTAAAAGGTTGTTGACCGCGCCCACATTTGACGATGAGGTCAAGACACAACAGGCTTATATGTTGCACGTCATCGTGTGGACGTTGATCTGTGTACCGATTCCATTCGTTATTTATTCATTTTTTCGAACACCCGAAGCCATCGTCCGGACACTGATTCAAGCCGGGTTTGGCGAAACGGTCAATGTCATTTTATTGATCATGCTGCGGCGTGGATTCGTGAGGGCGGCATCCATTCTTCAAGTCAGTGCGTTCTGGCTATTTTTTACAGCCACTGCATTGACTGGCACTGGCGTGCATGGTGAGGCTTATTTAGTTGGGTATGCCCTGGTAATCACCATAGCCGGAATCTTAATGGGCGGCAACGGCGCCTTGGTGTTCACCTTCCTTTCCTTGCTGGCAGGCGGGCTGATGGTGTATTCGGAAACGCAGGGCCTGTTAAATCCTGATCTACATGATTCGCCCCTGACGATATGGATCGTGAGCCTTGTACTCTTTCCGGTTAGCGCAGTGCTTCAACATTTGGGGGCAAGCACGGTTCGAAAATCACTTGCCCGCGCGCGCGCCAGCGAGGAACGTTACCGGCTCATCTCAAGAGTGAGTTCTGATTATACGTTCTCAACCGATTTGGTTTCGGATGGCGATATGCACTTAAGCTGGGTGGCGGGCGCCTTCCAGGAGATCACCGGCTACACTTACGATGAGTATATAGCCAAGGGTGGATGGGTGGCGCATCTTCATCCTGATGATATTGCGCAGGACGCACAGGACATGGCTGTTTTGCAAAAAGGCCAATCGATCGTTTCAGAGGTACGTACTATTAGAAAAGATGGCTCGCTGCGCTGGGTGCAAGTTTCCGCGCACCCGGTTTGGGATGATGGACAAAATCAACTGAAGGGCATCGTGGGGGCTGTCAAAGATATCACAGAACGAAGGCAAGCCGAAACAGCTCTACGCATATCTGAAGCAACGTATCGGCAAGCGATTGAGGTGGCAGGCGGCGTCCCGTATCGCCAATTCTTTGATGAAAACGGCAACATCATTTACGATTTCATAGGAGCAGGCATTCGTCAGATCACCGGTTATGGACCACAGGAATTTAATGATGATCTATGGGGAGTACTGACACAGGAAAGACACCTGCTCGAGGAATTAGAACCCTATTCCCTGGATGAAGCTATTGAGCGAGTGCGTCTGGGTAAAACCCCCATCTGGAAATGTGAGCATCGCATCAAGGACCGTGAAGGGCAAACGCATTGGGTTTTTGAAGCGGCAGTAGACTTGCGCAACGAGCATGGGATCGCTTATGGCTCAGTGGGTTTATATCAAGATATCACAGAGCGAAAGCAATCTGAAGACGCGCTGCGCTACGAACGCGACCTTCTGCAAATCTTCATGGACAATATACCTGACACCGTTTACTTCAAAGATGCAGATTCCCGTTTTGTGCGCATCAACAAGGCACAATCACAATTCCTGAGGCTCAACGACCCGAAAGATGCCATCGGCAAAACCGATCTTGACTTCCAAGCTCCCGATCTCGCTCAGCAATTTATAGACGAAGAAAAACAAATCATCATCACCGGACAACCGATCATTAATCGCATCGAATTCAACCCAACTGAAGACGGCAAACCGCGCTGGCTTTCAGCCACAAAAGTGCCGGTTCGGGATTCGTCCGGGCGGGTATTCGGTACGATCGGCATTTCACGTGACATTACCGAACAGAAAGAGTCACAGGAAAAACTGCAAAGGATTTTCCTGCAGCAGTCAGCCATCCTTAACAACATCCCGGATATGGCGTGGCTGAAGGATGAAGATAGCCGGTACATTGCGGTCAATGAGCAATTTGCCAAAACAGCTGGGCTGAAAATAGAAGAGATTTTAGGGAAAACCGACCTTGAAATCTGGCAGGCAGATTACGCGGCAAATTACAGGCAGGACGATCTGGATGTCATGCAAAGCGGTCAACGTAAGCGGGTTGAGGAATTTCAAACCGATCATACGGGCAGAACTTATTGGGTCGAAACCACGAAAACCCCGATCATGAACGAACAAGGTGAAGTCATTGGAACCACCGGCGTGGCACGTGATATTTCCGATCGCAAGCAGGCGGAAAGCTTTGAACAACGCCGGCGCGAAATGCTGGAAAAAATCATATTACTCGGACAGTATGTTGCCGAAGTCCAGGATCTGCGCACAACCCTGCAAAGGATCTGGCAAACCATTCACCATGATCTGCAATTTGATCGGCTGGGTATCTATCTTTACAACCCTGAACTCAACACGATGGAAGGCACCTATGGGACAAACAACCAGGGCGAAATGGTGGATGAATGGAATGTACATATTTTCCTTAATGACGAATCTGTTGAAACCATCTCTTTTGTGGATGTCTTGCACAACGCCAATGGGCTATATGTAACTCACAGCTACGAGACCGACCACAATATCCCAGCCGGGCATATTATGTCAGGCGTGAAGGATTACGCGGCGGTTGCTGCCCGGACTGGCGAAAAACCCGTGGCAGTAATTTGCGTTGATAACGTCATTTCAAACCAACCCTTCAGCGACGAACAGATCGAAGCCTTGCGATTATTCGCAGGCTATGCAGGGCTGGCAATTGAGAACGCGCGTCTCAATGATGCGCTGGAAAAAGAACTGGAGCAGCAGCAACAAGCCGAGGAACGTGAGGCACGCCGTCGTGCCATGTTGGAGATCGTTGTCAAACTTGGAAAACACGTTACCGAAGTCGCTGATCTTCCCAAAACCCTCGATAGAATCTGGCACGGCGTGCATGATGGTTTGAAGTTTGATCGTCTTGCGATCTTTTTATATAACCCTGAACGAAATTCAATGGACAGCACCCTGGGTACAGATATACAAGGCAATCAGGTCAACAACTGGGGCATATGGTTTCCCGTTGCAGAATGGACTACCTTCAGAACCCTGCTCGAAACACCCGACGGACTCTACCTCACCAGGAATTACGATCACGAAAACAAAATCCCGGAAGGGCATGAAATGTATGGGGTAAAAGATTATGCCGCAGTTGCAGTGTGGGCTGGTGAAAAATCTGTGGCAGTGATCTCGGTTGATAATCTGATCTCAAAAGCATCCATTTCAGATGAACAACTGGAGGCGCTGCGTTTATTTGCAGGCTATGCCGGGCTAGCCATTGAAAACGCCCGTCTCAACGATACGCTCCAAAAGGAATTAGATCTCCAAACCCAGGCAGAACACCGGGAGGTACGTCGCCGCGAAATGCTCGAAAAGGTTGTTCTACTGGGCAAGCAGGTGACAGAAGTAACCGACTTAAAAACAACGCTGACAAGGGTCTGGCAGGGTGTGCATAGTGAATTAGATTTTGACCGGCTGGCAATCTTTCTCTATGATCAGGAAAGCCATTCCATCAAAGGCACTTTAGGAACCAACAACCAGGGTGAGATCGTGGAAGAATGGGATTATTCACGCACACTTGATCCAGAAAAGCCAACATCCTTTACACGCGCCCTCGAACAACCAGATGGGTTGTATTTCACCCCTAACTTTGCCGTTGAATTTAATATTCCCGCTGGGCACGAAATGCGCGATGTAAAAGATTTTGCCGCGGTCACTGCCTGGGGCGGCGATAAACCCGTGGCAATCATTACGGTAGATAATGATCCTTCAAAACGTCCGTTTACCAAGGAACAACTGGAAGCCTTGCGTTTATTCGCCGGGTATGCCGGGTTGGCGATCGAGAACTCCCGTCTCAATACGGCACTCGAAAATGATCTCACCCGCCGTAAAGCCCTCATCGAAGAACTCGAAACCAAAAACGCCGAATTGGAACGTTTCACCTATACCGTATCACACGACCTCAAATCCCCTCTCGTGACGATCACCGGCTTCCTCGGGTATCTTGAACAGGATGCGCTCGCAGGTAATACGGCGAGAATAAAAAATAATATGAATCGGATTTCGGGTGCGGCGCGTAAAATGCAGGCTCTATTGAATGATCTGCTTGAGCTTTCGCGTATTGGCAGGCTGATGAACACACCGGAGGATGTTCCCTTCGAAGAGGTCGTCCACGAAGCTGTGGATCGTGTCCACGGCCGGTTGGATGAGATCCAGGCAACGGTCGAGATCCAAAGAGATCTGCCGGTGGTCAGCGGCGACCGCATTCGCCTGGTGGAGGTCGTCCAGAATCTGATCGATAACGCCGCAAAATATTCAAACCCCGCATTACGCTCCCGCATCGAGATTGGCACAACCACAGATGCACAAAACGCCATCGTTTTTTACGTCCGCGATAATGGCATTGGCATTGCGCCAAAATATCACGAGAACATCTTTGGCTTATTCAATAAGCTCAATGCCACCTCAGAAGGTACAGGCATCGGCTTGACACTGGTCAAAAGGATTATCGAAGTCCACGGCGGGCGAATTTGGGTAGAATCAGAAGCAGGCAAAGGCGCCACATTTTATTTCACATTACCAATCAGATAAACCAAGGAGCAAGCATGTGTGGAAGATTTACATTGACCATCAACCCTGCCGACTTGCAGGACGCATTCAGCAACTACAACTTTCCAGTGAGGTTCGCGCCGCGCTTTAATATCGCACCCTCTCAGCCGATCCTCGCGATCCCGAACGACAACAAACTCGCTGCTGATTTTTTTGTGTGGGGCTTGATCCCCATGTGGGCTAAAGACCCAACGATCGGCAGCCGCCTGATCAATGCGCGTGGTGAAACGCTTGCCGAAAAGCCGTCCTTTCGCGGCAGTTACCGGCACAAGCGCTGTCTCATCCTGGCAGATGGTTTTTATGAATGGAAATCGGTGGGAGACAAAAAAACCAAAACACCCTATTACATTCACATGCGAGACCGGCAGCCTTTTGCCATGGCAGGGCTTTGGGACTCATGGGAAAGCCCCGATGGTTCAAGCCTCAAAACCTGCACGATTATCACCACCACGCCCAATGAATTAATGGAAACGATCCACGACCGCATGCCTGTAATTCTGCATCCGCGTGATTACGCCAAATGGTTGGACGTTACGCCTCAGACTCCCGAAAACCTGCAACCGCTCATCAAGCCCTTCAACGCTGACGTCATGTCTGCCTATCCGGTCTCCACTCTGGTGAACAAGCCCGCCAACGATATGCCTGAACTCGTCGTCCCTGCGTAGAGCAATTTGATAAATTGCCTCACAAGAAATTCATCGTGAATCAACTTCAATCAAGGATCATCCAGCGTTTTCCCGCGCTCGCCTCGCGGGATTATGTGCTGTTCTTATTCGGGCAATTACTCTCCGTCATCGGCACATGGATGCAAGCCACTGCCCTGCCTTATCTTGCCTACCGCATCTCCGGGCGCCCGCTTGATTTGGGGATCATCGGCGTGGCAAATACCCTCCCCACATTATTAATTGCCCTACCAGCCGGTGTCCTTGTCGAGCGCTGGGACAAACGTAAAACAGTCATTCTTTTTCAAGCGATTATGTCGTTGCAAGCCTTTGGGCTCGCTTTTCTGGCATATACCGGGCGTATTCAAATCTGGCACATTGTGGCGATGGCTTTTTTCGCTGGCACAGCCGTCGCCATTGAGGTGACTGCCCGCCAGGCAATGCTCATTGAATTGGCGGGCCGCGAAGCGCTGCCCAGTGCCATCGCACTGCAAACCACGGCATTCAACTTCGGACGTGTGATCGGTCCTTTGGGCGCAGCCTGGTTGATCTCCCTGACCGGGAATGAAGGCAGCGTTTTTCTGGCAAATGGCATCAGCTTCGTCTTTGTGATCATCGGATTGTTGTTTGCGCGTACACGCTTCAAAGTTGATAAGGGAGCAAACATGGCCGGAAGCTTGCGAAGCGAGTTCAAGGAAGGGCTTCAATATATCCGGAACGATCGGCTCGTGACATCCGTTATTCTGATGGCCGCCTTGGTCGGCTTTTTTGGCATTCCGCTCATTCAGCAACTCCCTGCACTGGCGCGTGACGTGCTCAAGACCGCCGTGGACACAGAAGCCCTGGTCGCTGCCCGCACAAGCAACTTATATGCCGCGCAAGGCGTAGGCGCGATCACCGCAGCCTTGATCGTTGCCTATTTCAGTTCAGCCAACAAACGCAAAATGCTTTCACTCGGACAGGTCATTTTCATCATTCCAATTATTGCCCTGGGGTTTGTTAGAAACATCAACACCGCCATGTTCCTATTAGCCTTCATCGGCTTAGGGACTGTCATTCAACTGGTCACCATGAACACGATGATCCAGGTGGAGGTCCCTAACGAATTGCGTGGACGCGTGTTCAGCATCTATTTTTGGGCATTGCAAGGCGTGGCGCCTTTCGGAAGTTTCGCCATTGGCTGGATGGCGCAAACATGGAATGTACCCACAACCATCGTTGTTGGCGGAACGATCTGCCTGGCAGGGATCCTTGCCGTAAGGTTTGGTTTTCAAAACGTACGGAAATCGTCGGGTTAATGTCAGGTTAGCGTTAAAGTATTCGGCTTGACCATGTTTTTTGGCAAGGGTATGATACTTTACGGAGAATATAGGATTTATGGATAAAGAAGAAAAAAGTTCGCGCGGCATCTTCGCGCGTTTCACAGATATGCTCATCGGGCTTGGTTTGGGCGAATCGATGTTGCGCGCTGCAACAACCGTTTTATCGGTGGCAATGTTAGGCGGTGCGGTCTGGCTGTTGCAATCGTTCTACACCCAGGCACCCGCAACGGGAGGCACCTCAGAGGCTGCTGTAACCGAACCAGCTATCGGCGTGGAAGGAATCGCAAGTGTCCCGCAACAGGATTTCAATACGTTTTACGGCATCCCACGTATTGCCCAACCGTATACAACCATCCCCACCCGCCCGCGCGAGGACCTTGTCAAATATACAGTGGAAGACGGCGACACGGTCTTTGGGATCGCGGAAAAATTTGGGCTGAAGCCAGAAACGGTTTTGTGGGGCAATTACGGCTTATTGTTGGATAGCCCCCATTCCTTGAAGCCGGGTCAAGAGTTGATCATTCTGCCAGTGGATGGTGTCTATTGGCAATGGGTAGCTGATAATAAAGGCGGCTTGCCTGCCTTCGCAAAATACTTCGGTGTGCAAACAGAAGACATTCTCAATTTACCAGCCAATCATCTGGACCCAGCTGTGGTTGGTGATGTCAACAACCCCAACATTCCCGATGGGACATGGTTGGTGATTCCCGGCGGTAAACGCGATTTCATCTCATGGAGCGCGCCCCTGGGCGTTACACGCGCGGACCCGGCTTTTGCCCGCGTGCTTGGACCTGGCGCCTGTGAAGCGATCAACGGCGGCGCGGTGGGCTATGGTACGTTTATTTGGCCATCAGGCAAGCATTATCTTTCCGGGTTCGATTACACCCCTGGCACTAACCATTACGGCATTGATATTGCTGGTGAAACCGGTGAACCTGTATGGGCAACCGATGCTGGCGTGATCGTTTATGCTGGTTGGAATAATTGGGGGTACGGCAATATGGTCTTGGTGGATCATGGCGGCGGTTTTCAATCGCTGTATGCACACTTGAGCGCCATCAGCGTTGGGTGCGGACAAAGCGTTGGACAAGGCGACATCATCGGCGCACTCGGAAACACCGGCAATTCCACCGGTTCGCATTTGCACTTCGAGATCATGACCTCCCACGCAAAAATCAATCCATGGGATGTGTTGCCGCCGCCATAAAAGATTACTTGCGAAACAGATTACTCTCGGCTATAATCTGCGTCGCATTCCGGGCGCGTAGCTCAGTTGGTTAGAGCGCATGTATCACACACATGAGGTCGGGGGTTCGAGCCCCTCCGTGCCCACAAAAGACAGGCTGATCAGCCTGTCTTTTTCTTTGAACTATAAGAGAGTTGTAAGAACTCCGGCATTAGCTCAAAACTGCTTTATAATTTTCCCATCATGGCAACCCGCACAAACGAAGCCTGGCTATCTGACCTGCGCGCAAACGGTGAAACCAAGAGCATGGCTCTGGAAGACCTGCGCGCGGTCATTCAAAAAGGCTTACCCTACGCCCTCTCACGCTGGCTCTCCCCCGACCTCCCGCAATTCAGCTCGCTTGTTGACGAAGTAACGCAGGAAACTTTGCTGCGTGTCCTCGACCAATTGGATACCTTCGAGGGGCGCAGTCAATTCACTACCTGGGTACATAAGATCGCCGTGCGGATCGCCTTGACCGAACTCCGCCGCAAACGCTGGCGCGACTCATCCCTGGATGAACTCACCGAAAATGAAGACGCTCCTCCGCCCCCCGGTCTGCTCGCTGATTCTCAAGCCTCTCCCGAAACCTCAGCCGAACGCGGCGACATGCTGACCCGCGTCCGCCGGATCATCGAGGAGGAGCTAACCGACCGCCAGCGTCAGGCATTGATCCTGCTCGGCGTGCAGGATATGCCCATCGAAGATGCCGCCCGTAAACTCAAGACCAATCGCAACGCACTCTACAAACTGCTGCACGACGCCCGCCTGAGATTACGAACACGCCTTGCTTCAGAAGAGATCGCGCCACACGAAGTACTGGCGCTCTTTGAACAAAAGTAAGATTAATGCTTGATTAATCATCAAATCGGTGTATGAACCTTAGAGACCTTATTCAAAAAGTCCGTAACAGTATCAGCCCGCAAGGGCGGCTGCCCCAGGAACAACTTTCCAATGAGGCGGTTTTAGGTTTCCTGCGCGTCCTTGAGAACGTGGATACCGAGGAGATCTCCTGCGACGAGCTCTATGGCAAGCTAGATCAGTATGTAGAGCTGGAAGTGGACAAGAAAGATGCGGCGCATATCATGCCACTCATGCGTGACCACCTGGATGTGTGTCCCGAGTGTTGTGAAGAATACGAAACCCTTCTCCGTGTAGTGGAAGAAACCGAAACAAAACAAAACGACGGCTAAGCCGTCGTTTTTCATTTACCGATCATTCGTGGAACAATTTCTCCCCTGCCTCAATCGGAACCTTCAATCGGTTCTCCGCAGGTGTAATGGGACAAGACCAGGCATCGTTGTAAGCGCAATACGGGTTATAGGCGATGTTGAAATCCACGAGGAAGTGATTACCTGGTAACGGCTCAGGCTCAAGATAGCGCCCGGCGGGATAGGTCTCTTTGCCAGCCAGCGAATCGACAAATGGCAAAAAGAATCCATAGTCAGCCTGATAAATGGTCAGCTCAACATCCTTTCCATCCACTTGAAACTTGAATTTGCCGTACCGCAAATATTCCTGCACCCCGCCCGTGGAGGTTTGCATCATCATCAGCTGCGGATCATTCAATAATTCCACTTCCACATCGAGACGTAACGCATCGTTTTCAGGGAAGTAGTTCAATCCCTTAAAATCCTGCTTTTGTTCACGCGTCAACGGGCTTTGGGGATGATGCCCAAAAAACTCATCCTTCTCCGCACGAAAATCATCCAGCTCACTCATTGAACCTCCAAATATAGGACGACAGTCACTTCGGAGCTGGCTGCCACTTTCTGGACAAGCAAAGGATAAAATTTCTTACGACAACACCGTGTAACCTCGAGCCCTCTTGCACATTCCTTACTCTTATGCTATCTTTACTTTTGTATGTCTGAAAAAACCGTGTTCATTATTGAAGATGAAGAGGATGCTGCTGAGCTATTCGCTGAAATGATGCGAGTCAGCGGTTTTCGCGTGCTTAAAACATCCAAAAGCGCGCCTGCCATCTCCATGATGACCGCCGACAAGCCGGATATTGTTCTGCTCGATATCATGATGCCCGACATCTCAGGTCTGGACATCCTGCGCCAAATGCGCCGCGACCCGGAACTTGCCAACATCCCGGTCATCGTGGTTACTGCCAAGAGCATGCCCTCTGATATCAAGAACGGCATGGAAGCGGGCGCATCCACATATCTCACCAAACCCGTCGGCTATCTTGAACTCAAAGAAGCCGTCGAACGGACACTCGCGAACAAACCCGCCGCCTGACCCATGAGCCTTCTGCGAACATTCATCGCGGTGGAAATTCCCCCACATGTGCAGAAACAAATCCAACAGGTAACCGAGCCTTTGCGCAAGGCAATTGGTTCGTCGCTCGTGCGTTGGGTCCCGGCGCAAAATATCCATTTGACGCTGAAATTTCTTGGTGACGTTTCGCCCGCCAGCGTGGATATCTTGACTCAAATGCTCCGCGCGGAAGCGGACTCGTGCCCGGCATTCGACCTGCAAATCAGCGGACTCGGCTCTTTCCCAAGCCTGAGGCGGCCTCGCGTGCTATTTATCGGGATCCAGGCTCCGGCTGAGTTGGAGGCGTTGAATCGAGGCATCGAATCTGCCTGCACGCGCTTGGGATACGAATCCGAAGGGCGTGACTTCCATCCGCATCTCACACTCGGGCGCGTCAAACAAGATGCATCTGCGGTAGATCAGCAAAAGATCCGCCGCGCGCTCGAAGAACAAAAGATTGACTCACTCGGCACTGCCAGAGTAAACTCTGTCCATCTTTACAAAAGCGACCTGAAACCAACCGGCTCGGTATATACCCAAATTTATTCCGCGCCGCTAAAACACTAACCGTCATTGCGAGGGCGACAGCCCGAAGCAATCCCCAATTTAACGGGAGATTGCTTCGTCGCAACAAACGCTCCTCGCAATGACATATCACAAAGAGGTGAAACCTGAACACGCTAGAACTTGCGCACCAAATTATTGACGCCCTCGAAGACAAGAAGGCTGAAGACATTCTTTTATTAGATATCAAAGACGTGGCATCATTTACCGACTACTTCGTCATTTGCAACGGCACCAGCGACCGCATGCTCGACGCGCTTGCCAAAGGCGTGCTGGAAGCCACAAAAAATGATTATAAGAAAAAAGGGCGCATCACCGGTGTACCCAACGAAGGCTGGCTCGTGCTCGATTACGG
>CAZMQE010000031.1:1692-19432 GCA_964568115.1 uncultured Anaerolinea sp. | reverse complement strand
CGGGTGCATGGCTCTCTGTTGTCACAACAGCCACAGAAGTTGAGCCGATCATTGCAGGCAAACCATTTCCATATATGATGGAGCTTTCTTTAGAAATCCTCGGCACGAAGAAGGACGAAACGCTGGTAGTTGGCGATCGACTCGAAACCGATATCGCCGCGGGACAAGCAGTAGGATGTAAAACCGCCTTGGTGCTTAGTGGAGTATCTACAAAAAGTCAGGCAGACACCTGGCAACCTCAGCTCGACATGATCGCAGACGATCTCTCGACTCTCATTGGATAAACATGACTCAATTGATCTATGACCTTGATTTACCTTCCCTTACCAACCTTCTCAAAGAGTGGAACGAACCAGCCTACCGCGCTAAGCAAATCTGGCAAGGTTTATATCAGCATCTCTACAACTCACCTGAACAATTCACCAATCTGCCAAAATCTTTACGCGAGAAGTTAACGGAACATACCACCTTCACTTCCTTCAAAGTGAAGGTCTTTCAAGATTCTTCCGACGGCTTCACGCGCAAAACTCTATTCGAATTGCCCGATAAGAATTTGATCGAAGCCGTGCTCATGCGCTATGGCGACCCGGCGGATAATCCGCAGATCACAGCGTCCGCGCCGGATAGCAAGAATTTGCGTGGCGCGAAGAATCGCCGCACGCTGTGTATCTCCACGCAGGCGGGTTGCGCGATGGGCTGTGTCTTTTGCGCCACTGGTCAAATGGGTTTCAAACGTCATCTTTCGAGCGGCGAGATCGTGGCGCAGGTCATGTATTACGCGCAGATGTTGAAAGATGTGAACGAATCCGTGACGAATATCGTCTTTATGGGGATGGGCGAGCCTTTCCACAACTACGATAACACCATGTCCGCGATTGACCGGCTCAACGACGCGGATGGCTACAACTTTGGGGCTCGCCGCTTCACCATCTCGACCGTGGGGCTGGTTCCACAAATTATGCGTTTTGCTGACGAGAGGCGACAAGTCAACCTGGCGATCTCGCTCCATGCGGCAGATGACGATGAACGTTTGCAGATCATGCCAGTCAACAAGAAGCACAAGATCAAAGATGTCATTGATGCTTGCAGATATTATGTTGACCAAACCGGACGGCGCGTCACCTTTGAATGGGCGTTGATCAATGGTGTCAACGACTCACCCGAAGTTGCGAAGAAACTGGCTTCACGCTTAAAGGGTTTGATGTGTCATGTCAACGCCATCCCCCTCAACCCCACTACTGGATACTCAGGCAAGGCGACCGACCATCAGCGTGCAATCCAATTCAAAGAATCGCTGGAGCAGGCGGGGATCCCATGTACGATCCGCATGCGAAGAGGCATAGATATCCAGGCAGGGTGCGGTCAACTGGCTGGTCAGTCGCTTTCTTAATAGTCTAATATTTTATAAAGATAAAAAGTACGATGATTTATTGGCTACACGCTAAATAAAAATCCAAATGAAGGTTTTCATTCCATCCGGCGTTAATCAGATAGGACACATGAATAACGCTGATTCGGTTTCGCTCATCCACGAGTGCATTGCAGGGAACGAAGATGCAATCGAAGTGTTTGTGCGCCAATACGAGACCGATGTGTTCAGACTTGCGTTGTCCATCGTAGGTGACCAAGCTGAAGCCAACGAGATCACACAGGAAACCTTTCTCTCGGCACTGAAATCATTCCGTTCATATCAAGAGCGGAACTCCGTCAAAGCCTGGCTGTATACCATCGCCTTGAATCACAGCCGCAGTCATTTACGCAAGCACAAGTTTTTAGAACGCCTCAAGACAACCGTAACGAATATTTTTCAACTGGAAGAAAGCCATAAACCCGCATCGCCGGAAGATGTCTTTATTCAAGGTGAGAAGGAAGCGGTGATCTGGGCTGAGCTGAACAAGCTGGATGAGCGTCATCGCACAGTTGTTGTTCTACGGTATTTTCATGACCTGTCCGTTTCAGAGATTGCCGAAATTCTGGCGATCAACGAAGGGACCATTCATTCCCGATTGCACACTGCCCGTGAACGCTTGAGAAAGTCATTGGGAAGTTTGCGTGGAGAATAGTCAGATGCAGATCACACACGAGGAAGCCATTCAACTGATCCAGTACACTGCGGACAAGGCTGTGCACAGCGCCAAAGAGAAGCTGCTGCATGAGCATCTCAAGGATTGCGCACAATGTAGTGCGTATGCCGGTCAATTTAAGGATATGGAAAATGTTCTACAAAATGTCATGCGCAAACAATGGAGTCGACGCCCTGCCCCTCTCTCGCTCAGTACTTTAAAAGAGAAGAAAGATTCACAGAAAAAGAAAAGCGCCTTACTGGTTACACGCACAGCACTTATCGGCATGGCAGTTTGTACGTTCATCTTCTTTGGTTGGCAGGTAACGCTGACAACAAATCCCAAAAATACCCTGTTCCCCGGCATGCTGCCGGTACCCACACCCTCCACGCAATATACGGCTACTAACACTCAAACGCTTAACTGCCAGCAGATTCTATATAAAGTACAGGAACATGACACGCTCGAGAGTATCGCAAGTCAATACGCCACATCAAAAGAAGCCATCCTAAATTTGAATAACTTGAATATAGAAACCATTCAACGTGATATGGAGTTATTAATTCCGATCTGTAAATCAACGCCAACCAGTACGATCTACCCGCCAACATTCACGATCACGCCGTTTCTTGAGCCGACCACGAACACACCGGGCTGAGAAATAAGGCAGCCTACGTCTCATCCTCCACTAAACTCGCTGAAATAAAATTCCTTTTTCTAGCTCGGATGTTACCGTGGGCTCTCTAAAATCGCTAAACTTGTCAGAACATTCAGAATGAAGTATAAGTCAACCCAATTCCTACATCGATAAGAGAATTATGACCAACGAAAAATCCCCCTGGCTTCAAAGACCAATCCACCCTGCGTTACCAGCGATCACCAACGAGGTCGCGATCTTCGCAGGAATTATTTTGCTGGCAATTGTGACAAGGTTCTATGACCTCGGCACACGCGTGATGAGTCACGACGAGAGTTTGCACACATATTTCTCGTGGTTGCTATACCGCGGGCAGGGTTATCAGCATACACCCATGATGCATGGCCCTTTTCAATTCCATATCATCTCCTTAATTTATTTCCTGTTCGGGGTATCGGACTTTACGGCGCGCATCCCGGCTGTCTTATTCAGCATAGGGATCGTTTGGATGATCTGGTACTGGCGACGTTATCTCGGCACCTGGGGCATGTTGGTCGCTGGCTTCCTTATGGTGATCTCACCATACATGTTGTACTACGGTCGCTACGTCCGCAATGAATCATTCGTGGGATTTTCGGGCGTCGTGTTGCTGTATTCGATCCTGCGCTACATGGAGAGCGGGGAGAAAAAGTACTTATATTTTGTCACCCTGGCAACCCTCCTACATTTCACTTCCAAAGAAACAGCGTTCATTTATACAGCGCAGGCTCTGCTCTTTTTGGGAATCTACTTTATAGCACGCATTACCCGCAAGCCCTGGGAAGAACAATATGTTTTATATCGCGTTTTCATTATTGCACTTGTCGCAGTAGCATTATTTGTCAGCATAGGTGTTGGGTTGGGCCTGATTGCCCGAAATGCTGAAACAATTTCAAGTGCTGAGACCGCAGCGCCGTCAAACCCGGCAGGTACTGCAATGCCGATCGATTCTACGGGGCAGAGCACATCGCCAGCCACTATTCTCTTCGTCTTAGCAGCAGTGGGTCTGGTCGCAGCCATTGTGGTGTTATTTATTGGATATGGCTGGGCTAATTTACTAAAAGAGCGTTCGTTTGAATTAATTATTTTGATCGGGACGTTCGTACTTCCCATGTTAATCCCCCTCCCCATCAAACTATTAGAGTCACGCTTGAACGTAATCATCCCAACAGATGCAGCATCCGTAAACGGACTGGACGCCAGATCACTGTGGATCATTGGCGGATTCGTAGCAGCTTTCTTCGCTGTTTCAATTGCAGTTGGATTATTATGGAGTCGGGATTGGTGGAAGTATGGCGTGATCTACTGGGGCATCTTCACCATTCTCTATACAACCGTATTCACCAATGCGCCTGGATTCTTCACAGGCTTGATCGGATCGCTGGGATATTGGTTGGTGCAACAAGGTGTGGAACGCGGCAGTCAGCCTGAATATTATTACGTGCTGATCCAGATCCCCATGTATGAATATTTACCGGCAATCGGCACACTTGTAGCACTTGTTCTCGGGCTGAACAAGTTGTTCGGACAGAAGCAAGCCGTGGCTGAGTCGGATGCGGTAGAGACAGATATTGCATTGGAAGCGGAGGCAAAGCCTGAATCGTCAGAGTCCGGTGAAGCTGGGGGCGAATCCAATTTTGGAGCTTTCTTTGGGCTTATGTCCTGGTGGTCGATCGTATCGGTCATTACATTGACGGTTGCAGGTGAAAGAATGCCATGGCTTACGCTGCACATGGCGTGGCCCATGATCATCATGACCGGTTGGGCAGTTGGGCAGATCATCGAGTCTGTGTCAGCGCGTTTGGCAGATACCAAGCTGCAACAAGCCATTCTATCGGTTTTGGTGTTGGCAGTATTTTCGGTTTCTGCATTTCAAGCAATCCGTTCGTTATACGGAGCCACACCGCCATTTCAAGGGACTGAGCTCGCGCAATTACAGGCGACATCTGCTTTTATCTTCCCATTGCTAGCAATGATCCTTTCAGGTGTATTAATTGCTTACTTGATGAAAGATGATATTCCCGGACTCAGCATAGTTGCCTTGTTCGTTTTGGCATTGATCACATTAGGGTCGAGCATTATCAACGGGGCAACACTAATTATGAATTCTGCGCTTGTCGGTATGGAGCCTGCCAGCCTCACGCCTGACAGGATAAAGTTTTTACTGGCATTGGTGGGACTAATTGGCAGCATCGGCGGAATTGCATTCATCGCACGTGCAACCCGCACCGGCGCATTCGTTGGGATATTCACCCTGACAGTTTTTGGATTGCTCGCCATGCAAACCATGCGAACATCCTTCCGCGCAAACTACATTAACTATAACGATGCTACTGAATACCTTGTGTATGCGCACGGCGCAGGTGGCATCAAGGAAGTGATGGCGCAGGTTGAGGAAATCTCCAAGCGCACTGCCGGTGGGTTGAACGCGGTCATTGCTTATGATGCCAGCGCGCCAGATACCGGCGTTTCGTGGCCCATGGTCTGGTACTTGCGCGACTATACAGCCCTACGCTCCTTCGATCAGCCGACACGCTCATTGCGCGAAGCAGTTGCCGTGATCGTTGATCAAAAGAATTTCGACAAGATCGAGCCTGCACTTGGCAATGGATTTTATAAGTTCGATTACATCCGCATGTGGTGGCCCAACCAGGATTATTTCAACCTTGATCAAACCCGGGTTTTGAATGCGATCACAAACCCAGGCATCCGCGAGGGCATCTTCGATATTTGGTTTGACCGCGACTATACAAAGTATGCCCAAGCTACCGGAAGTTCAAGCATGACATTGACCACCTGGCAGCCTGCCGATCAAATGCGACTCTACATACGCAAGGATGTGGCTGCACAGATCTGGAATTACGGCGTTGGTCCTTCGGAAGCACCCAGCGTGGCAGACCCCTATGAGGCGGGCACCATAGCTCTGGCAGCTGATCAAATCTTTGGTTCCGAGCTTTATGCGCCATCCGGATTAAACGCTCCACGCTCGATCGCCGCTGGACTTAATGATGATCTGTATGTTGCCGATTCGCGCAATCATCGCATTTTGCATATTGCCTCTGATGGCAGTCTCTTGAATGAGTGGGGAACGTTTGCAGATATTCTGGCGGGCAGCGCACCTAATGGCAGCTTCAACGAGCCGTGGGGCGTGGCTGTGGGACCTGATGGTTCTGTTTATGTCTCCGACACATGGAACCATCGCATCCAAAAATTTACAAAAGACGGCAAGTTTATCAAAACATGGGGACAATACGGACAACCCGTTTTGGAACTGCCCGAATCAGCCAGCTTCCTATGGGGACCGCGCGGCATCGCGGTTGACGCAAAAGGCCAGGTATTTGTAGCAGACACCGGCAACAAACGGATCGTTGTATTTGATAGAGACGGTAATTACGTGACCGAATTTGGTACTGGCGGCTTTGACCCTGGTCAATTCGATGAACCTGTTGGCATCGCGATCTCGCCCAGCGGAACCGTTTATGTAACCGATACCTGGAATCAGCGCATTCAAGCCTTCATTCCAAACGAGACCGGCGACTTTTATGTCCCAACGATACAATGGGACGTGAACGCTTGGTTCGGTCAATCACTGGACAACAAGCCATTCATCGCAGTCGGCGCAAATGAAAACGTCTTCATCACAGACCCCGAAAACGCGCGTGTCATTGAGTTCAAATCGAACGGTGAATTTGTCCGTACGTGGGGAGGGTTTGGCAGTGGACCCGAAGAGATCGGGCTGGCTGCAGGCATTGCCATTGATAAGTCTGGCTTTGTCTGGGTAACAGACGCGGGTAACAACCGAATCCTAAGATACCGGTTGCCGTAAGGTAAAACTAAAAAGGTGGCTGCCAAACAAAACGGCAGCCACCTTTTTGATTCTCAAATTTCAACAGCCAGACAGGTCAAGGTCTGTTCAACACCAGGGATCGGTTGGATCGAAGCTGCGATCAAATTCCCCAAGGCACTGATATCCGGCGAATCGATCACCGCCACTGCATCATAAGGACCAAACGTCATATTGGCTTCAACGATCTTATCGACCTTGCGCAATTGACGGACAACATCCTTCACTTCACCAGCACGGATCTTAATTAATACATATGCTTTCATGATATTCTCCTTACCTTATGATGGTTTACTTGAACGCAGAAAGATCGCCCAGTACACGGCTGCGACCAATACCGCACCGCCGATGATATTGCCGATCGTTACTGGCAACAGATTGTTGATCCAAAAAGCCTGCCAGGTCAATTTATCAAGATTCGCAACCTTATCGCCCACTTTGGCAACAAAGTCGGGATCAAACATTTTGATGAACAAGGCATAGGGAATGAAATACATATTCGCAATGCTGTGCTCAAACCCTGCCGCCACAAATGCCGTGATCGGAAAAACGATCGCAGCAATTTTATCCACAGTGCTGCGGGCGCTAAAAGTCAACCAAACCGCCATGCAAACCAACGCATTACACAAGATGCCCAATGCGATCGCCTGGATAAACGTCAGGTCACATTTTGCCACGCCGGTCTTTAACGCCGCGATCCCAATGGAATTGGTTCCGAAAGTATATTGGCGTGTAAAGAACATCAAAATAGCGGTCCCGATCGCGCCGACAAAATTCCCAAAATAGACGATCGCCCAGTTTCGCAGCAGTGCCCCGGCGGTCACTTTACCGTTTGCCCACGCCATAACGATCAAGTTGTTGCCGGTGAATAATTCCGCGCCACCAACAACCACCAGGATCAATCCCAACGAAAACACCAACCCAGCCAACAGACGTGTCACACCGAACGGCAGACCGGTGCTGTAGGCTGCTTCCCCACCAGCTGTTGTAATCGCCATGCTTCCCGCGCTAACCGTTGTGGCAAAGATCGCCCCCAAGGCAATGAACGCACCAGCCAACACCGAAAGCATGAACATCTTGAGAATGGGCATCTCTGCTTTTCGAACCCCCAAATACTCTGCCCGGGTTGCCATCTCTTGAGGCAATAATGCATCGATCCTAATTTCGCTCATAGATTTACTCCTATTTGTGAATTTATTCACAATACATAATAAAGTATATCATTTGCGAAAATCTATAAAAGACAAGATTGTAATCAGTTTACGGTGATGTTCATCCAGTATTTCTTGCGCTGCCCAACCAGGTAAAAAGTCCACCCCCCAGGATCGCCAGCACAACAATCGCAAATGCATACAGCGTGACCCTATTCGTGTTTTGAGGCGCAACGCTCGGCGGCTGTGTCATGGTTACAACAACAGTTGGCACACTCGTTGGCGAAGGTAAAGGCGTAGCTGTTAATTCAAGAGTAGGCGCTTCAGTCGGCGGCTGCGAGGTAGGCGCAGCTTCCGTCCTGACCAGCAGTTTATTCCCCGGATAGATATTGTCATCAAACAAGTTATTGAGACGCTTAAGATCATCGATCCTGACCCCATACGAGATCGCGATCTGCCATAAGGTTTGTCCTGGCTGGATCTCATGGAGCACATCACCGCTTTCGTTCGGTGTACTTAATATGACTGGAGAAACCGCCGCTTCAACCGCAGGGACAGTTGCTCCGCTTCCAATAAGCGGTGTACTCGCCTGAGACGTGCCGCTGGCAGTGGGCCGTGCGCAATCGATCACGTAATAAGCCAAGCCATTCACCACGGCAACACCACCGCCGATCTCCGTCAGATCTGGTGAAAGCATGGTGTATTGGTGAGGCGCATCACCCATCCAAGCGGAGACCGCGTCCTCTGCTGACATGTTGACATTAATGGCAATAATATTTTCAGAACGAAAGCCACCCAACGACAGGTCACCCCCAAGCGGATACCCAGCCGCCAACAAACGCTGGGTCACAGTGGAACCACCCGGACCCGTATGAACAACAATCCCGTTAGACGACATGAAGTCTGCCTGATTTTGGGCAGTGAACATCAAAATCGAGTTGATACTATATGCTGGGAGCCCATAGGCTGTACGCAGGGCATTAACGGCGTTGATCAAATCATACGGGGTGCTCTCTTGCGCAGGCTGCTGGTTAGCCTCTGCTTTCACGAGCGAGCTTGAAATCAGCGCAAGAAGTACGGAATAGAAAAAAATAAAGGCTCTGATATGCTTAGACATGAAATGATTATACTGTCCCTACTTCCTCAACAATTTAATCTCATCCAGCCTTAACTCGCGCCACTCTCCTACTTGCAAATCATTGATCTTGATCTCGCCAATTGCAACACGGACAAGTCGTAAAGTGAACAACCCAACCGCCGCAGTCATGTGTCTGATCTGGCGTTTTTTGCCCTCGCGCAACTTGATCTCGATCCACGCGGTGGGACCGTGCGGCGTCACAGGCTTGGGGCGCTGAGGCAGACTGGGGGTTGGAATGAGGCGGACTTTGGCAGGCAGCGTCCGATAATCTTTAAGTTGAATCCCTCGTTCGAGTTGAGTCAACTTATCCTGTGTGGGGTCGCCTTCCACCATAACCCAGTAGATTTTTTCGATATGGTGTTTGGGGTCGGTCAGTTTTTTTATGAGGGAACCATCATCGGTAAGCAAAAGCAAACCTTCGCTATCACGATCCAAGCGACCCGCTGCGTACACATCAGGCACATCAATGGATTGTTTAAGTGTGGGGTGCCCAGTACCTTCGTCTGTGAATTGCGAGAGCATGCCATAGGGCTTGTTGAAAATGATGTATTTCATTTTAGGAGTATAATGGCTAAAATCGATCTTGGAGGAATAGATTATGGCAAAAACTGTTCTCGAAACTATTGCCAATAGCGGCAATAAGAAATTCAAGATAAAAAAAGTTAAGGACAAGGAAAAGGATGCAGATATTGAAATCCTGGGCAAAGATCCTGACAATGACTTTGAAGTTCAAAAATTAAGCATCGATGGATTGCCAACTAAATTTGGTACTGATGATATCGCCTGGTTCAACAACTTTGCGATCTGGAAAAAATCAGCCAAAGCGTATATCAACCAACCCTACAAGATAAAGATTGAGGGACTTTCCGCTGCCAGGGCTGACAACAAGAAAATTGTCATCATCGACGGCAATTCAACCAATGGACAACCGTATGAGTTCAAAGGCCCCATCGTTGACGACACATTCGATTTTACAGACGGCGACCCCGCCATCGGTTCATCACCTCCTTAATGTCGCCCGGCGTTGTATAACGCCCACCGCCAGGGGAAATTTTCGATAAACATTTGACGAGAACGTTCGTCTTTAAGTTTAGAGACCTGCGATGCCAACATCTGGTTTGCAATTTGCAAAACCTGTTGGGCACGTGGGTCTTTTTGCTGATCGAGGAATTGGTAGCAGGCATAATACACCCGCAGAGGTTGATCAGAGCCATCCAACGATCCGCCAGCATCAAGATAAGCCATAATTTTTTCGGTTTCGCGAGCTGCGGCTTCAAGGTCATTCATACATAATGCCGTTTCAACCAAACCGGCAATCGGTTCCATGACAAGTGTTGACTGCCCTAACTCATTTCGAATGATGATCGACTTTTGATAGGCTTTGCGCGCATCGGCGCACTCCGCCACTAGTAAGTGGGCATGTCCCATATACAACAACGACCAAGCCTCTGCTGAACGGTCATGGATCTTTCTCGAAAGTTCTTCAGCCTGCTTCGAAAACTTCAAGGCTTGCCCCGCTTCTTTTTGGAGACCGGCAACAGCACTCAAATTAATAAGTGTATAGGTCTCAAGGTTGATATTGCCAATCTCGCGAGCCACAAAGAGGGAGTTTTCATGATGAAGATATGCCGCCGAAATATTCCCTTGCATTCCCGCAACAAAGCCCAGATTCCCCAAAGCAATTCCCTCCTGGTATCGATCGCCAAGTTCTTTCGCGATCTTGTAGGACTGCTCGTAATATTCCCCAGCGAGCTCGTAATTACCCTTCACAGACCCTTCTGACATGGCAAGATTGTTTAAAGCAGTTGACTCAAGCCGAGGCTCCTTCAGTTCGCGGGCAATAAACACGCTGTCTTCAAGGTACTTGTGGGCAAGCCGAGGGTCTTTTTGCTCAAGCGCAATCAAGCCCATAATCGTAAGAAATCTGGCTTCGTCAGCCCGACGCTCAAAATTTTTGGCAACTTGAAGACCAAAGCTTGCCCGCTCCATCGCTTCACTAAGATTGCCAAGCCGCAGCAAAGCTGCAGCCCAATAGTTTTGTATTTTGGTGATCAACTCCGGCGGCATCTCTGGGGTAATATATGAATCAGCCCGTTTTGCAAACTCGATTGAATTCAAGTAATGCCCTGTTGTTTGATAGTATAACGACCGCAGTATCATGACCTTCACCAGGCGCACATCATCGTCAATTTCCTCCGCCCAGCGTTCCAGCAGATTTAAATCATTTAGTTGAAGCTCTCGCTGCCCCATACGTGAAAATAATTCCACACGCTCAGATATTAGTTCATAATGGGCGACCAAGTCATCGGGCGAAGCAAATGTAAGCGCGCGGTTGAAATAATCTACAGCCTGGCTGTTTTGATAAGCAGCGGCAGAGGCTTTACCTGCGCACCGCAAATAATGGAAGGCTTTCTCAGCTAATTTGGCATGTTCAGCATGATATGCCAATTCTCCATAATGATGTTCCACATCTTCGGCATAGACCTTCTCCAGTGCATCCACTGCGATGGCATGTAGTTCCACTCTGCGCGCCTGCATTTGCATTGAATAGGCAGCATCGCGCAATAACCCGTGTGAGAATATATAGCGGATCTGGCTGAGTGCAGTCCAGATTTCAGCTCTTTCAGCTGCGATGATCTCATCCGAAAGGAGGTTGTCATCCTGCAACATTTCGGCGAGCACCTGCACCTCAAATTCACGCCCAAGCACAGCGGCAGTTTGAATGACATCTTTGACATTACGAGTCAACTGATCAAGGCGTGCCACCAGCAACGCGCGAATATCAGCCGGTAGAGAGCCTTCTTGCAAATTTCTGATCAACCGCCACCCTTTTTCGCTCATTTCGAGCAGGTTCTCTTCCTGGAAATAAAGTAATATCTGTTCAGCAAAATAAGGATTGCCTTCAGAACGTTTTGCCAATCCTTGAACCAGATCGGGTGACGCTGCTCCGCCAAGGTAAATTTCTGCAAGGTTGAGCAGTGCCTGGGTGGATAATGCTCTCAACTCGATGGATCGATCAAATAGTTCAGGTGTCAGAAAGGTCTCAGTGCCAACATGCCGGGAGGAAATGACAATCGCAACAGGATACTCCACATCCCCCACCGTAAGTGCTCTTTTCAAGCGCGGTAGAAAAGAGCGCGAATCATCGTCCATAAATTGGGCGTCTTCAATAAATATGAGCACTGGCTGGCAAAGACTCTCCGCTTTGATCAATGCGATCAAGCCTGTCAGCGTATTGTTATAACGACCCTCGGCATCCAGTTTGTCATAGAAAGAGTCGACCCAATACAGATCGAGCAAGGCGCCTAAAACAGTGCGCACACGATCCAGTTCACCAGCAAGGTCTGGGTCAGTGGTTTTATTGATCAGATCATCCAATTTGGCATCAAAAATCTGCTTTTGTGCCGCATCAGCCAGAGTGGACTCAATACCAAAATACCGGAACAACCAATAACGGAAAGGGTTAAAGGAGTGCCGCAAGATCTGGTCGGTATGGCAAAGCGCCCAAAGCACATTTCTTTTCTCATGCACATGTAATGCATTCAATTCATAGACCAGCCGACTCTTGCCGATCCCGGCTTCGCCCCACACAATGATCACTCCAGCAAACTTCCCATGCCATAATGGCTGAATGCAATCGATCAGGTTCGGTAATTCCAATTCGCGCCCCACGAACTCGCCCTGATGAAATAGCTCCTGCGATTTACGCCCGGAAAATGAAAACACCTTTTGCTCGGCAGCAAAGCCTTTGAAATATTGTGCGCCCTGGTATTCAAAATCAAAACGGTTTTTGACACGCCTCGCAATCCGTTCGTCCACCCAAATTTCGCCCTTTGGAGCAGAGATCATGAATCGTGAAGCCAGGTTTACGCCCCAACCATAACAGGTGTAATCTTCGCACATCTCACTTCCCAAATACCCGGCATGTGCCACATAATACGTCACACCCGCCGTGACCGGGAAATCAACACGTGACTTGAGATCCAAAACAAAATTCAATGCGCGCCCAATATCATTTTCATAAGCCACCGGTGCGCCCCATAACACCAGCATATTACAGCCCTTATCACCAAAATCAAGCCGGGTCACCAACCCGTCATATTGCTCCCGCAGTTCAAAGACGACCCGCACACATTCCTGCAATTGATCATCGGGTAGATCAGGAAAACTCATAAACAGATTCACGATCTGTCTAAACTCGCCGCGGATATTTTGTGTAACGATCTCCTCCGGCACAAAGAGTCTGGAGATCTCGAGATCGGCAGGCGGGAACACACTCGGAGTAGGGCTAGGCAACTCGATATTGAGTCCGCTCAAACGGTGAAAGGCAGCGTGTGGCGAAGTCACGATTTCGTTGTGCACCAGGGTATAAAGATCTTGAGTCAACATGATCTCGCCTGGTCTGGCAGAGTGTTCAGCGCTGGCAGAATTGTCCACAGCAGTACCGCGAAAATAATAAGTTGCATTCCGACCATTCGCTGAACGCAAAATCCCCCAGGATACATTGCCATTCGTTACCCCGATTTTGACAGAGAAGGTAAATTTGCCATATACAGTCTGACGCACTGGGTTTTCCAGCAGCTTATGCTGAATCGTCCACGCCGAGGAAAGCGCACGCAAAGCCGTGGTCTTCTCATCGCCTTCGATTGGAAACAATGCCATAATGCCATCGCCAGCAAAACTGACGATCTTGCCACCGTAATTAAAAATATTTTCAACCAGCGGATTGAAAACACCATGCATTAAGTTTGCCAAAACCTCAGCGCCATGCTGACCCTGTTGCATGAGCGTATCGGTCATACTTGAAAAACCGGTTAGATCCAGAAACATACCCACAGCCGGGAACTCCCCGCTGAAACGACCGGCGCGATAATTTTCAACAATGAGCTCAGGGACGACGCGATGCATATTCAAATTGTAGCATGTATAATCGCCTCATGCCAAATTCATCTTATCAGATCAGACACTGTAACTCATGCGGACTACGTTACCCACTCACTTCAGGACATGCCTTCGGCACGCGCTGCCCGATCTGCATGGGTGAAACGCGCCTCCTTCTCAGCCGGGACCTGATCTATGAGCCCCAGCAGCCCCACCCCGTTACCGCTCAGCCCTCAAGACCTTTAGCCGTGCTACTCGATAACATTCGCTCGGCATGGAATGTGGGCTCGATCTTTCGAAGCGCAGACGGATTCGGCTTTACGCATGCGTATTTATGCGGCATCACCCCCACCCCCGATATCGAAGCGGTGACGAAGACCTCACTCGGCGCGGAAGATTCAGTCCCGTGGTCTTATCACAAGGATGCGGTAAAACTCGTCAAGGGTTTGAAAAAAGAAGGCTGGCAGATATTCGCGTTGGAAGAAGATGAGAGAGCGAAAGACATAAAGCTAAATACTGAAGGTGGCGTGGAGAATAAAAAAACCGTATTGATCGCTGGCAGCGAAGTGACGGGCGTTGACCCCGAATTGCTCGACCTATGTGATGCGATCTTTTATATTCCGATGCGCGGGGAGAAAAAATCGTTCAATGTGGCGATGGCGTTCAGCATTGCGGCGTATGCATTGAACCATTGATTTAAATATTTCATCCCGAAGGTCTCCTTGAAAAACCCTGTTGAGCCGTTGAAACCCATCGGGATGCTTTGGGATCAGCCAAAACTTTTGAGATACAGGTCCTCCACTTTTTTTCTTGCCCAGGGAGTTCTACGCAAAAACTTCAAACTGGATTTGATACTTGGGTCGATTGTAAAACACTTTATGGTGATACGGTTGCCTAGTTCTTCCCAACCATGTTTCTCCACCAAGCGTGTCAGGATCGTTTCGAGCGTAATACCGTGTAAGGGATTGTTAGGTTGTTCGATGGTCATGGAGCATATTCCCAGTAGCATATCGTGATAAAGAGACGACAGCCACTTTCGAAGTGTGGCTGTCGTTTTTGAATCTACTTATTTTCAGCGGTCTCACCCTGCTCGGGTGGTTTGTTCGGTTTCTCTGCCAGTTCACGGATCTGATCAAGCAGTTTTTGGATCTCTTCCCGTTCGTTGATCGCGGCACTCAATGAACCTTTGATGGAGGCGCGTTCCTCATCCGTCAGATTGGTGAGGATGTGTTCATCGCGCGATATCTGGACCATCTTCTGCCTTAATTTGATCTCGAGACGTTTGCGATATCCCTCGTAGAATTCAGCTTCACTCAACGGCGGGACTGGAGCGTTCTCGCCTTGTGCCAGGATCCGCTCGACGATCGGCAAGAACTTGACCAGGTCCACAGGCTTTTCGACAAAGCGATTCACGCCGATGGATTGAGCGAACAGTTTGTCCTCCGGGGCGACGTAAGTGGCGGAGAGAAATACCACGGGGATGGTACGCGTCTCGGGGTTGATGCGCAGGCGATGGACGAGGTTAAAGCCATCCATTTTGGGCATCAGAATATCGGTAATGATGAGCGCCGGTCGCTCTTTTTCAAGCGCCTCGAGCGCCTCCTCCCCGTTTCGGGCGGTGACCACGCGATAGCCTTTGAATTTCAGGGTCGCTTCCAACAGGTTCAATATATCGGGGATGTCTTCAACTACCAACAGATAGCGGGTTTGATCGGTCATGCTTATATTCTAACTCCAAGCCTGTAGTTTTGCGAATTGCAGTATCATTTCTTCATCAATAAAACAACAGCCCGCAGGCTCACTTAAATAGGTCATGAGCCTGCGGGACAATTCAGCAGAGGAATTAGCCCGTGCCAAATGGGTTGAATTTCTTTTTCTTTTCGTTTTTCAATTTACGCTTTTCTTTTGGATTCAACTTGGCTTTCTTGCGGTCTTCACGACCGCCTTTGTTCTTTTTGTCATTGCTACTCATCTTGGCGACTCCTCATCTAACAACCCCTTTGGAGTTACTGTGGGCGCACACCCATAGTAACTTTTGACCTATTCAGTATAGCACGTTCCAACTATAAAGCCGCCAGTTTCGTCCTGCGAAAAACGTTGTGAGCAGGCATTCTGTTATTTATTGAACCACAAGCCGCTGACCTCATGCGGCTCAGCCACGCGAAACACCACACGGACCGTGACAGCATCGTCCTTCTCGAATTTAGCATCATAGATCACCGCTACAAAATCACCGGTCTGCACAACAGTGTTCACTGTGCGCGAAACATAGAGACCGAGTTTAGCATCCCGGTCCGCTTTCAGCTTGTCAAATTCGGCTGAGGTCATGGCGTTCAACATATCCTGATCAAAATCTTTGGAGAACGCGGCATAATCATTCGCGTTCATGCCTGCCAACAGATTATCTGATTTGGCTTCACTGAAAGCCAGAACAGCATCCTGATCCGCACCTGACAGGGTTGTCCCTTGTGACCCACCACATCCCACCAAAAAGCCAACTAGCATGACAGCCAGTGTAAGAACATACATTTTCTTCATTTTATTTTCCTTTCATCTAACGCAAACAACGTTATCTTAGGTGCGCAATACGGTGCACACTTTTTAACATCCTTCAGTTCCATAGAGAACTTTGCATAATGCATCTCGGATTGATCGATCAACCCACTGACCGTTGCATTGGACTCTTGCGCCTCATACGCCAGGAAGGCACGGATCACGACATCCATATAGTTAAGCAACTCGTTTTTGGCGATTTTCATACAAGCCGGTACAACCACTTGCTGGGTATCCATCAGGTTTTGCTGCATCACTGAAACCGGGATGAAGACAGCATTCTGAGGCGCGTCGGTTGCCACCTGGTACACATCGTCATAGCGTTTCATCTGACTGACCAGAATGGCGGAAGCCTCCTCCACAGCCGTCACTTCACAAGTACGCGGCAGGTAATACCAGACATAGGCACTGACTGACGCGACGACCAGCAGAACCATGGACACACCGACCTTCCAAAATAAACCCTTTGAATTCTGCGCGCTCTGGGCTTCAAGCGGCGAATCATTTTTAGTCATCAAGCGTCTCCTCTAAAATCTCTGACCCAGGGTTATTGCTTAAAGTCATTTTCGAGTTGCCTGATCAGTCCCGCCGCAGCCTGGTTGTAGGCATCGACCACGATTTGTTTCAACTCGTCTGTCACCGGATCGTCAGGCTTGCGCACGTAAAAGACGATCTTGGTACCGGTCAGCGATTCGAGCAGACGCCGGGTTTGAATAAGTTTGATTCCAATGCTAATGTTTTGTTCAAGGGACACATACTCGAATGGTTTCCAATCCAATATCTTATTGAAAAAATGGACTTCGCCATGGGCGCAATGATACGTGGCTTCAGTTTGAAGGCGCCCGCCCAGGGAATCTGTCCGCTCGACCAGATCGTACCCCGCCCATTGTTGTTCGAGCCGCGGGGAGGTCAAATACTCCCATACGGTGGAAGGCGGAAGCGGTGCCTCCCACTCAAAGGTCAGCCACGCAGCTTCGGGGTTGACAACGAAGCGTTTTTTGTCCTGTTCGCGCTCCCAGACTTTGCGGAGGTCCAACACCTGCATCTTGACTTCGCCAATATGCTCATAGGTTTCGGAATGCGAGACGAGCGGATACGCTAGTTGTGGCAAGTTCGAAGCATCCACCGCCGCGTCGCTAAACAATGCATAACTTTCGATACCGGTCTGTTCGATGACATGGTTCTTCAACATGCGGTGCGGGACGATCACATCGGCACCCAGGAGTTCCTCACGGTCGCCAAGTTTCTGAAGGGCATATTCGCCGTAGTGGATGACCATCTTCAGATCGAGCTTGGACATGTTCTGGCAGGCGCGGCAAGTGCAGGTGGTGTTGTAGATCATTTGCCGAAGCGTATCGGCAAAGACAAAAAATAAATTCTCCAGCGCTTCCAGAATGGTTTGCGGTTCACAAATATTGGTTTCAGGGACGTACA
>CAZMQE010000031.1:0-1592 GCA_964568115.1 uncultured Anaerolinea sp. | reverse complement strand
TCCAGCGCTTCCAGAATGGTTTGCGGTTCACAAATATTGGTTTCAGGGACGTACATAAAGATGGCGTCACCCCTGAAGCCGGAGATCACAAATGGATGTTTGATGTGGGCAAGCTGCGCATCGAACAAATTCTGAAGCGCGTCCTGGGCGTGATCTAATTCGGACTTGGTCAGGAATTCGGTGTAGCCTGAGATATCGGTGAGGATGAAAAATCCTTTTTTCGCCATGTTTATTCCTTATTCACAACCGGGGATGCTTTACGCCTCGAGCAAAAGCACGGTGCCATCTTCCCATTTTAGTGTGGAGCGCGGCGCCTGCTTTTTGCGGACCTGCTCTGCCATGTCTTTGACGATCTCCATGCGCCGTCCTGCTGCCCACGGATACTTCTTGTCCCACTCGGCATCCTCTTTCGGGAACCAGATGATGGCAATTGTACCGGCTCCGCCAAATTCCCAATAAAACTCGCAGGTGTTCTTTTTGAACAACGAACCTTCGATGTATTGCACCTTGCCTGAACGTCCTTGTGTAATAAAATTTATCTTCGCCATGTGAAATACTCCTCTGAGAAATTTTTAAGCAGAGATCACTGTTCGTTATATTTTACCAAGACAAGGCAGGCGTTCTGACCGCCCAAACCAAAACTATTCGAGATGGCTACTTGTGGATTAACCTGACGCGCCTGACCCGGAACATAATCAAGGTCACATTCGGGATCGGGCGTTTCCAGGTTGATGGTCGGGTGGACGACTCCGTCTTCAAGCGATTTTACACAAGCAATCGCCTCCAGCGCACCCGAGCCGCCCATGCAGTGACCGATCATGCTCTTCGTTGAGCTGATGGGGATCTGATGTGCCCGTTCGCCGAAGACCCGCTTGATGGCTTTGGTTTCCATCACGTCGTTGACCACTGTCCCCGTGCCGTGCGCGTTAATATACCCAACCTGCTCATGAGAAATACCCGCATCTTCCAGCGCCCACAACATGGCATTGGCTGCGCCTCTGCCTTCTGAGTCAGGAGCGGCGCTGTGACCGGCATCCGACGAGGTGGCGTATCCCAGCACTTCGCCATGGATGTGGGCGGACCTGCTTAAAGCATGTTCCAAACTTTCAAGCACCAGAACGCCGCAACCCTCCCCCATGACAAAACCGCCCCGCTCCGCATCAAAGGGACGGCTGACACGTTCGGGCTGGTCACTGTATTTATTGGCGAGAACGGTCATGGCTTCAAACGCCATCATCACATCGGGATGGATAAGTGTATCGACGCCTCCGACGAACATGATATCTGCTCTGCCTGCCCGGATCTGATCCAAGCCGATACCGATCGCCTGTGTTCCGCTCGCACAGGTCGCGGAGATCGTATGGAACGGACCCGCCGCGCCGGTATATGCGCTGACATAATGACTCGGCATGTTCGGCAGACCGTTGATCAATGCCATGGGCATGATACGCGCGCCTTTGAGGCGATAATCGAGAGAGGTGTCCAGTAAAAGTTCAAATCCCGCATTGGCTGTACCCAAGGCAACCCCACAGCGCTCACTTTGATCTTGAATGTCGGAGATTGTCAGATTGGAGTCTGCCAGGGACATCTGA
>CAZMQE010000030.1:14193-19481 GCA_964568115.1 uncultured Anaerolinea sp. | reverse complement strand
CCATTCGTGAAGGTGGTTTGACCGTCGGTGCCGGTGTCGTCACCAAAATTATAGAGTAATAGAGAAAGTTGGTAAGGTAGAATGGCATCCAAGAAGAAAGATGTTCGCCCTGTCATTACGCTTCAATGCAGCGATTGCAAAGAGCGTAATTACACCACCGAGAAGAATCGGCGCAACGATCCGAATCGTCTTGAATTTAGCAAGTTTTGTCCGCGTTGCAAGAAACACACGCCACACCGCGAAACCAAGTAGTTTAGTAGGGGTGAGGTTCAAATCTCACCCCTCGTAAAGGCCAGTGGCTCAATTGGTAGAGCTCTCGTCTCCAAAACGAGCGGTTGCGGGTTCGAGTCCTGCCTGGCCTGTAAGCAAGTAACGCCGCTGTATGTAGGCGGCGTTTTAGCCGTAAGAAATCGAAGGAGTTCATCTTGGCTGAGAAAGCGAAAAGCAAGAAAGCGAATCCAATTGTTGCGTTTTTCCGCGAAACCGCTGGCGAATTACGCAAAGTATCCTGGCCCACCCAGCGCGAGGCCATGCAGTTAACTGGCCTTGTTATTTTGGTGATGGTTATTATTGGCGTCATCCTTGGTTTGACCGACGCAGGCGCGCACGGTTTAATAAACCTGTTGTTAGGTATTTCGTAAAACAAATTTGAGGTCCTAATGTCTTTGCAGGAACCGCAAGAGCAGTTTGAAGGCACAAACCAGGAGCCAATGGATGATGAACAAGACGCATCCACTGAGTCTCCTTTATCGAATTCGGATACGCAGGAGCCAACTCCAGCGACCGGATCTGCCGCCGTTCCTACGCGCGAAAAACTGCCTCAGTCTTCGGACACCTCTTTGCACACTGAAGGCGTGGATGGACCTGCATGGTATGTAATCCATTGTTATTCAGGTTATGAGAATAAAGTACGTCATAACCTTGAGCAGCGTATCGAAACAATGGGTATGCGTGATCGGATCTTTGATGTCGTTATCCCTACTCAAGAGGAAATCGAAGTCAAGGACGGCAAACGTCGAACGGTCGAGCGACATATCTTCCCTGGCTATGTGTTGGTAAATTTGTTGCTCTCTGAAGAATCCTGGTATGTTGTTCGCAATACACCTGGTGTGACGGGTTTTGTAGGTATGGGAAACACTCCCACACCCTTGCGTCCTGAAGAAGTGTCGCAGATCATCAAGCGCATGGAAGCGGATGCGCCGACCGTCAAAGTCACATTCAAGGTTGGCGAACGTGTCCGTATTATTGATGGACCATTCAACGACTTCCGTGGTGTTGTTTCGGAAATCGATATGGAGCGTACGAAAGTTCGTGTGATGGTATCATTCTTCGGACGCGAAACACCCGTCGAGTTGGATTTCTTGCAAGTTGAGAAGGCTTAACCTGAAGGTAGAAAAGATTAATTAAACAGTAACAGGCTCGGGCTTGGCGTGAAGCGAAGCCAGTCCAGAGTTTGATACGGTGGGAGGGCGTCCCCTAAATCGCCCGCTAAAACCACTAAGGAGTAAAAATGGCAAAGAAGTTTAAGGCAATTGTTCGTCTCCAGCTTGAAGCTGGAAAAGCTAACCCGGCGCCTCCAGTAGGTCCTGCGTTGGCGGGTCATGGTATCAATATCATGGCTTTTTGTAAGGAGTACAATGCGCGTACATCGAACCGCCCGGGCGAAGTGCTTCCGGCTGAGATCACGGTGTACACCGATGGCTCTTTCACATTTGTATTAAAGACTTCACCGGCGGCTGTGTTGATCCGTAAAGCGGCGAAGGTAGAGAAGGGCTCTGGTGTGCCGAACAAGGATAAGGTCGGCAAGATTACCAAGGCGCAGGTTAAGGAAATCGCGGAAACAAAGATGAAAGACCTGAACGCGATCAACCTCGAAGGCGCTATCAAGCAAATTGAAGGCACAGCCCGTTCGATGGGCATTAATATTGTTGATTAATTTTGTGGGAGGGTTGCTTTGGGCAGCCCGCTACTACCACGGAGGATAAAATGGCTAAACACGGAAAAAAATACAAAGCCGCTCTGGCTAAGGTGGATCTGGACAAGGAATACTCTTCGCGTGAAGCAGTTGCACTCGCGAAGGAAACCAGCATTACCAAGTTCGATTCAACAGTTGAAGTTCACATGCGCACCGCGCTTGATCCGCGTCAGGCTGATCAGCAGGTTCGCGATGTCGTGGTTCTGCCGCACGGTTTAGGTAAGACTGTGCGTGTTTTGGTGTTCGCACAAGGTGAAGGCGCTGCCGCTGCTCGTGCTGCTGGTGCTGATCTTGTAGCTGACGATGACGAAACCTTGAAGAAGATCGAAGGCGGCATGTTGGACTTCGATGTGGCAATTGCTACACCGGATGCAATGGGCAAAGTCGGTCGCTTAGGTCGTGTGCTTGGTCCGCGTGGACTCATGCCGAACCCGAAGGCTGGCACCGTGGTCAATGCTGATGATCTGCCCCGCGCGATCAAAGAGGCAAAGGCTGGTCGTGTTGAGTTCCGTTTGGATAAGACCGCCAACATCCATGTATCGGTTGGTAAGGTCTCTTTTAGCGCCACTCAATTGTATGAAAATTTTGCTGCTTTGATGGATGCTGTTCATAAAGCTCGTCCTTCTGGCGCAAAGGGTGATTATATTAAACGGATCACCATTTCTACAACCATGGGTCCTGGTATCAAAGTAAATACCAGTGATACCCAAAAACTTGAGGTAGCCGAGTAGTATTACTCGATAAAACCTGTCCTAGGAAAACACTAGGATTGTATAAGCCACTTCGCCGATGAAGGCAGGTGTCTCTCGTTTGAGAGACTTAATGATCCTGCTCAGGTGAAGACGAAAAGCAATTACCCCTCCTTTTTGGGTTTGCTAAAAGTCTTTGCCTGTAAAGTGGCAAAGACTTTTTAATTGAAAGGAGGTGAGTACCCTTTGGCAGTTTCAAAAGAACGTAAGACAGAAACACTGGCAACGTATGCAGAGTGGTTGAAGAAAAGCCAGGCTGTGATTCTGGTGGAATATACCGGCGCGAAAATGAAGGACTTGGATGGTATCCGAGCTAAGATCCGTGAATCGGGCGGTGAGTTCCATGTTGTAAAGAACACACTGGCGCGTCGTGCATTCGCTGATAACGGAATGGCTCTTCCCAAGGATTTCCTTGTTAAGAGTACAGCTGTATCATTTGCTTTTACCGATCCAGCATCCACAGCAAAAGCATTGACCGAAGCCACGAAAGGCAAAGAGTTCGTCAAAGTTAAAGGCGGATTCATGAGTGGGCAGGCGTTGAATGCCGCTCAAGTCAAGTCTTTGGCTGACATGCCGCCGTTGCCCGTCATGCGCGCTCAATTGTTGGGCACGTTACAAGCCCCGGCTGGTAAACTGGTCCGCACACTTGCGGAACCCGCACGCGGTCTGGCAGCAGTCATCAAGGCTTTTGCTGATAAGGCACCCGCTGCAGCATAATGTTGTGAGACGTGGTCTCGCTAAAAATAAAAATCTATCCCTACCAGGGAATCTAGGAGTACTAAACAATGTCTGAAAAGCTCGATAAAATCGTGGAAGAACTTTCCACACTCTCAGTCCTCGATGCGGCTGAATTGGTTAAGAAATTGGAAGAGAAGTGGGGCGTTTCCGCCGCCGCTCCTGTGGCTGTTGCTGCTGCTGGTGGCCCTGCCGCCGCTGCTGAGCCTGTTGAAGAGAAGACCGAATTTGATGTGGTCATCAAGGATGCTGGCGCCAAGAAGATTGACGTCATCAAAGTCATCCGCCAGTTGACCAGCCTCGGCCTCGGCGAAGCCAAGACCATGGCTGAAACCGCTGGTTCCAAGGTTGTCTCTGGTGTTGGCAAGGACGCCGCCAACGAAGCCAAGAAGAAACTCGAAGAAGCCGGCGCTACTGTCGTGCTCGAATAAGTTTTCTTCAAAACATAAAAAGGCGGTTCGTCAATTGACGAACCGCCTTTTTGATTTAATTGAGTTTTGGATTTACGCAGCGAGTGAGCGATCCATTTTGCGGATGACCATGACAACCTTGCCGTTGATCTCAGGTTGCTCGGATTTTTTGAGAATAATAGGCTTCATGGTTGGGTTGGCAGGTTGCAGGCGATATCGGTCTTTTTCCTTATAAAAATATTTCAAGGTGTACTCGTCGTTCACGCGGACAGCCACCATTTCGCCGTTCCTTGCCTCGGTGGCTTGTTTCATGACAACAATATCGCCGTCGTTGATCATGGCATCGATCATGGAATCTCCGCGTACCTCGAGAGCGTAAAGGTCATTGCCTTTTTCTTTGGAGGGGAGCAGGCTGCGAGCGATATCCACGGCGTCGTATTCTTTGTCATTCATGTAATTGACGCCAGGTTCAGGGACAAGCATCAAAGGACCAGCTGCGATCGGTCCCAGAATTGGAATGCGCAGAAGGTCGGTTGTGCTTTGGATGATCTCATTGACCTTATCGGTCAGGCGCAGCCCGCGTGAGACACGATCATCACGTTCTACATAGCCCATCTTTTTGAGCTGGTCGAGGTAATAGTTGACAACTGAAGTCGACGAGATTTTTACCTTCTCACCGATTTCTCGAATTGATGGCGGACGCCCGTTTTGATTTTGGTAATCCGTCAGGAATTCCAATACCTTGATATGCTTGTCAGTAAGACCTTTGCTTTTACGTACCATCATTTATGCCTCCTGCCCGAAAGTATGGGCATGTTTGAGCATTCTTCGCTCATTTGTGCTATAAATGATAACCGAACGCTTGTTCTGTGTCAAGGCTTGTTTGGCGCGAATTGGTTACTACACCCAGGTGCGGCGGCGCATCCAAATGTACATCCCGATAGGGAGCAGGGCAGTGATTAACAAGGTCGTGTAGAAAGCATCGCGAGATGTCCAGCCAATTAAGCCCGCCACGGGTTCGAAGAAATTCATTCCGAAGAAACCTGTGATGAATGTAAGAGGCATGAATAAGGTAGTAATCAGAGTAAGTGTTTTCATTACCTCGTTCATGCGGTTGTTGATCACGGAAAGGTAACTATCCAGTGCGCCGCTGACGAGATCGCGCAGGCTCTCGTTTAAATCATGCAAGCGCACGAGGTGGTCATAAATATCGCGGAAGAATATGCGGTCCTTTGGGTCAATAACATTGTAATCATCGCGGGCAAGTTTGTTCAGTACTTCGCGTTGGGGGAGCAGGATCCGCCTCATCGCTAGTAAAACGCGTTTTAGCGCAAACAACCTTTCGAGAGTCCGAGGCGATGGTCGGTCAAAGATCTGGTCCTCGAGCTCGTCAATGCCAGCGTCGATCTTTTCCACCAC
>CAZMQE010000030.1:6077-14093 GCA_964568115.1 uncultured Anaerolinea sp. | reverse complement strand
AGGGCATCGTCGATTGCCAGGTGATGAAAGCCAAAACTCTGGAGGATGGGGAGGCAGTTCTCAGGGGATTCTTCCAGAAAGTCCACCCACAGAAGTCCGCGGCGATCACGAATTAATTTTGGAAATTCTTGCGGCGAGATATCTTTGCGTATAGGTTTTCCGGGAGAGTAGTAGAGTGAACGAATCATAGTGGCTCCAGCGACTTGGGATGTGATTATTAAGAAACTATTCAATTATCTTGAGTGATTTATTGATATTATTTATTTTAACTTGACAAAAATTAAATAATAAGTATAATTTTGTTGTGAAAAGAAATGCAGTTCTTTTGAAAATTGAGTTTTAGATCAATTTTCGCCAAAGTAAAGGAAAAGTACCATGAATTTCATAAATCCTGATCATCTGTATGAGGTAAATCGCCAGAAGATTCAAAGGGATAGGGTTTTCATCATCAAAGAAGAGATGGTGAAGCCCAAGTCCAGTTTTGGCGTTTTGTTGAATGCGCTTGGAAACTGGATGATCGCAAAGGGCGAACGACTTCACAAACGACACGCTGTTTCCGGGCAGATCAGTCCACTTGCGTTTTTGCAGGATGAAGCCAGCGTTTTCAAGCATGATCCAGTTTTGTAAATTTGTATACGGAGGCTCTTATGTATGCTGCACCAACTCGTTGCCCAATCTGTAGTTCAGAATTAGAGATCACACGCGTTCATTGCTCAGCGTGTGATACATCCATTGAAGGTCGCTTTGCAGGTGGACCCATTGCTCACCTCACAGCCGAGCACCTTGATTTTATCGTAACCTTCGTACGCTGCGAGGGCAAGATCAATCGCATGGAGCAGGAGGTGGGTCTTTCTTACCCAACCATTCGCAACCGTTTGCATGAGGTGATCCGCGCACTTGGGTTTGAGCCTGGCAAGGAAGAAGTTGTTGAAATCAGTGCCGAAAAACGCAGTAGCGTGCTTGAAGATCTGGAAGCCGGAAAAATCTCAGCCGATGATGCGATGCGCTTGCTGCGCGGTGAGGAGGAATAAGTCATGTCTAAATCTGTATTTGTAGGCAATACCCCACAAATCAATCTGGATAAAGTTGGTGGTGACCTCAGCATTGTAGGCTGGGATGGTGCCGACCTCTTGATCAAAGCCGATGATGAAAACGTCCGCCTCGAACAGACCGAGGGAGCTGTTTCTGTTTCCTGTAACAGTGACCTCTCTTTACGCATTCCGAAAGGCGCAGCGCTTGCGATTAAATCAATTGGTGGCGACGCCTCGATTCGTGGTGTGTTGGGCGGCATCGAGATCAAAGAAATTCATGGCGATCTCTCGGTCCGCGATGTTGGTACCCTCTCCATTGATACGGTCCATTCTGATTTTAGTTTGCGTGGCGCGAAGGGTAATCTGTATATCAAAAACGTATATAGCGATGTTTCCATCCGTGATGTGGATGGAAGTGTCACGCTTGATTCTGTAGCCGATGATCTCGCCTTGCGCGGTGCGCGTGGCAATATTAAGGTCAATGTGGGGGAGGATGTGGTCGTCTATCTTGAGCCGAAAGCGAATGGTGAATATACAGTCCATGCTGGTGATGATATTCTGCTGGTTCTGCCCAAGAGCGCCAATGCAACGGTCACCATGCAAGGTGATGAGATCGATGTGGATTGGCAGGGCATTGAAAAGGATGAAGAAGCCACTGAGCGTGTGGTTGTATTAGGCGATGGTTCTGCCAGGATCAACTTGACTGCCGGTGGTGATGTACGTGTGACCAACCGTGCGGATGCGGGTGAATCTGCGGAAGAATTTGGTAACTTTGCTGGTTTGAATTTTGACTGGTCTGGTTTTGGTGATCGCATCTCACGTCAGGTAGAGCAGGCAACTTCGCGGGCTACAAAACGCGTTGAAGAAGCGACCCGGCGTGCTGAGCGCCATGCAGAACGGCATATCCGCCAGGGCAAAAGCGGATTGGTGGTAGGGCGTTGGAATTGGGATTTCAAAGGTACGCCCAAGCCGCCAACTCCGCCTACGCCTCCTTCTGAGCCAGTTTCTGAAGATGAACGCATGGCGATCCTAAAAATGTTGGCGGAGAAGAAGATAACTGCCCAACAGGCAGAAGAACTATTGAGTGCATTGGATGGAGGCAAATAATGTCTTCTGAAGAACGTAAGAAAATCTTGCAGATGGTGGAAGAGGGGAAGATCTCAGCGGAAGATGCCGCCAAGTTGATGCGCGCCCTGGATGAGGATGCCGAAGGTGAAACAGATGAGGCGGAGATCGAGGTCATTGAAAGCCGGGCAGACTCCAGCTACGAACGAGCCGCTGCTCCAGAGTTCGATGCGATCAAAGCGCGGGCGCGCCGCTTTTCGTTGATCCCATTGTGGACCGGGGTCTTCGTCACCGTGTTGAGCGCGTGGATCATTTATTCGATCCAGCAAAACGCCGGCGTCAACTTTTGGTTTTACTGCATGACCCTGCCGTTGATGTTGGGTGTGTTGCTGATCGCGCTGGGCGCAGGCGGACGCACTTCACGCTGGATCTATGTGGATGTTGATCGGCGCGACGCGAAGCCCGGTGATGGACCGAAACACATTACGCTTGGCTTTCCCATTCCGTTTGGTTTGGTGGCTTGGTTTTTCGATACCTTTGGTCACAACATTAATGGAATGAGCAAAGGTAAAGTGGAAGGCATCGTTCAAATGATGCATGCAACCAAAAATTCCAATGAACCCTTGATGATCAACGTGGATGATGACGATGCGCATGTGCAGGTTTATATAGGTTAATGGAGAAAGAATGACCGTAGTTAAGAAACAACCTTTATTAAGTGGTTTGCTGATTCTGTTTCTTGCAGCAATGATCTTTGCGAATATCGGCGGGAACATGTATGGATCGTTGTTGCCGCTCTATCTAAAGGATCTGGGTTCATCGATCCCGCAGATCGGATTGTTCTTTACCATTTCACAGATCGTACCGCTCTTTTTGCAAATACTCGGCGGCTGGGTCTCTGATTCGCTGGGACGTTTACGCGCGATCGCCATTGGGAGTGTATTTGGCGTGATCGGTTTTATCCCGTTGGTGCTGGCGGATTCCTGGCACTGGCTGGTGGCTTCTGTAGCAATTGGCGCAGTTGCCCGCGCGTTGGTTGGACCCAGTTTTGATGCGTTCATTGCGGAACATTCCACCGAAGAGAATCGCGGCAAAATGTTTGGTATTACGCAAGCCATTTTTATGGTCGTTTCGGTGGTGGGTCCGCCGTTGGGTGGGTGGCTGGCTGGATCGTATGGCTTCAAGTTGATGTTGTTGGTGGCAGGTATCTTTTATTTCATCGGCGCGATCATTCGTTTGGGTATGGCGCGCGAGGCAGCAAAAGGCGATACTTCCAATAAAAAGAAACTTTTGTTTGCTGATCTCAAATCCAATTTGAGCACCATGTTTGGATTGATGTTCTCAGGCGGTTTGATCACCTGGATCTTGGTGACGGACGGTTTTCGCGATGTTTCCTTCCAGCTTTCCGGTAATCTTTTCCCGGTGTATATGCAGGATATTGGCGGATTGTCGATCCAGCATATCAGTTGGGTGAACTCGCTTTTTGGTTTGTGCATGATGTTGATCACCATCCCGGGCGGCTGGCTTTCAGATAAAGCCGGGGAGCGGGTTGGGATTGCGACCGGCATGGTGCTGATGGCTGGTGCCTTGTTCACGTTGATCAACATTCCGCAGGGCAATATCTGGCTCTATTATGTAGGTTGGGCACTGGCTGGTTTTGGTGTTGGCATTCAGATGCCCGCCTATCAGTCTTTGATCAGCAAGGCGGTTCCACAAAATTTGCGCGGCATGGCTTTTGGTTTGTTCAGCACGAGTCTGGGAATCATTTCCCTGCCCGCGCCATGGATCGGTGCCCAGTTATGGGATAAGGTCAGCCCGCAGTTCCCATTTACAATTACAGCAATCGCTTTATTGCTTTCCATTATTCCGATTTGGTTGAAGTTCAAACTTCCCAAGAACAGTGAAGAAATTAGAACGGAAGAATCTGTAGTAGCTGTTGCATAAAGCAACAACAAAGTACCGCATACAGTCAAAAGTTAGTTACTAAAAGACAAACGGTAAAAAACCCGGAGGTAGATATGGCATCAGTAGAAGAACGCATGAAGATCTTGAAGATGATCGAAGAAGGCAAACTCAGCGCAGAAGAGGGGACAAAGTTGCTCGCGGCCTTGAACGTGAAACGACCCACGTCCTCGCGCGCGCCAGGTATGCCCGGTAGTGCCAAGTGGCTGCGCATCCGCGTGACCGATACACGGACTGGGCGCTCAAAAGCCTCGGTGCAGATTCCTATCGCGTTGGTTGATGCGGGCTTGAAGATCGGCGCCCATTTTGCGCCTGAAGTGGACGGCGTGGATATGTCCAATGTAATGGAAGCGCTGCGTTCCGGTGTGACAGGCAAGATCATCGATGTGACCGATGAAGAAGACGGCGAGCACGTTGAGATCTACGTCGAATAGTTCTGGATAATTTCAGGAAACATAACCGTGGAAAATTCGTCCAAACGCCCGAGTGGCATGTTTGCGTTTACAGTCGTCTGGTTGGGGCAGATCGTTTCTGTGCTCGCCAGTTCGATGAGTCAGTTTGGGCTGACGATCTTCATGTATGAAAAAACGCAGAGCGCCACGGCGCTGGGGTTGATGCAGGTCTTTTATTTTGTGCCATTCCTGTTGATCTCGCCGATCGCGGGGGTTATGGTAGATCGTCACAATCGTAAGATGATGATGATGGTGAGCGATCTGGCAGCTGGGCTTGCCACCATTGGCATTCTTCTGGTTTTGTATTTCGGTGTTTGGCAGTTTTGGCAAATGTATTTGGCGGCTGTCATATTTGGGTTGGGCACAGCCTTTCAGTGGCCCGCCTACTCAGCTGCGATCTCGACCATGGTTTCCAAAGAGCAATTGGGTCGAGCAAATGGCATGATGTCTCTCATGGAAGCTGGTCCTGGAGTTATTGCGCCGATCTTGGCTGGCGCTTTGTTGCCCATTATCAAACTTACTGGTATTTTATTTTTTGATGTTGCCACTTTTATTTTGGCGATTGGTGCGTTACTGATCGTGCATGTGCCGCAACCGGTCCGCACCGAGGAAGGTGCAAAAGCCAGCGGCGGTATGTTGAAGGAAGCGGCATACGGATTTAAATATATTTTTGCGCGCCCGAGCCTTTTGGGTTTGCAATTGGTCTTTTTTGCGGGCAATCTTTTTGCGGGCATGGCATTTACCTTGCTGGCGCCCATGATCCTTTCGCGTTCGGGCAATAATAGCCTCCTGTTTGGATCCGCTCAATCGGCAGGAGCAATTGCCGGGTTAGTGGGAGGCGTGCTCATGAGTATCTGGGGCGGCTTTAAGCGGCGCGTCCATGGCGTTCTGTTCGGATGGATCATTAGCGGCATTGGTATGGCGATCATTGGACTGGCTGGCGGGCTTCCGATTTGGATCACGGGGCTGGCAATTTCATCCATTGTGATTCCTTTGGTCAACGGATCGAATCAAGCGATCTGGCAATCGAAGGTGGCGCCGGACTTACAGGGCCGCGTCTTTGCCAGCCGACGCCTGATCGCGTGGATAACGAACCCCATCTCCCCGATTATTGCGGGTACCCTGGCAGATTTCGTGCTCGAGCCCGCAGCGCGTGCTGGAACGGGTCTGCCCGCCGCGTTCTCCTGGTTGGTTGGCACGGGACCTGGATCTGGCATGGGGTTGTTAATTGTCTTCTGCGGATTGGTTGGCGTTTTGGTGGGAGTCGTGGGATATTTTATTCCTGCCATCTATAATGCAGAGACGATTCTGCCCGACCATGATGCTCTTCCCAAAGCTGAGTCTGCCTGAACCTGAAAATATCGTTTTTTGAAATGAGATTACAAGACGCCAACCCCTTTAGCGGGGTTGTTTTCTTATATGGGCTGTGTTACCCTCGCAGACGATCCACATGACTGCTGATTTTAACTCTTATCGCCCGAATGGCATGAAAGGGCTTTTCATCATCTGGCTGGGCCAGATGATTTCGGGTGTTGCCTCCAGCATTACCTTCTTCGCATTGCCGCTCTGGATTTTGAACAAGACCGACATCAGCGGAAGCGCGCTGGCATATTGGGAATCGTTCTTTTTTGCCGCTTATCTTGCGGTTGTGCTGTTTGCGGGTGTCTTCATTGACCGTTACAACCGCAAGACCATGATGTTGGTATATGACTTCCTATTGCTTTCAGCAACCGCAATATTACTCGTGCTCGAATCTGCTAACAGGTTAGAAGTATGGCATTTATACCTTTCGGCGATTTTTCAGGGTGTAGGCTTTGCGTTTCGCCTGCCATCCTATTCATCCGTCATTACCGTCCTGGTTCCCCGCAAACAATATGTTCGTGCAAATGGGATGATTTCCCTTCTATATGATACACCTGAGATCTTTGGTCCCGTTTTGGCGGGCATTCTTTATTTGGCAATTGGGTTGAATGGCATCCTGGCACTCAATTTGATCACGTTTGTCTTTTCCATCGGAGCTTTATTATTTGTTGATATTCCGCCTATCCCGCGTACTAGTGAGGGGGAGCTTTCCCATAATGGCTTCCTAAGCGAAGCTATGTATGGAATCATCTATATTCTCAAGCGTCCTAGTTTACTGGGGATAGAGCTAATTTTCTTCTTCGGTAATTTTTTTTCAGGCGTCGCTCTATCGGTCACTGCACTCTATACAATGGTATTCCTGCGTACTGGAGGAAACCTGGAGATTGCAGGCACGGTTCAATCATCCGGCGCGCTGGCGGCTGTGATGGTCGGGGTCTTTTTTGGTATCTTTGGCAGGATCAAAAAGCCTGTGCGTGCCATATTATTAGGTTGGATTCTTTCCAGCGTATTCGGTTTGACCATGTTAGGTATTGGTCAAATTCTGATTGTCTGGTTGATAGCCAAAGTAATCGATTCTGCATTTGGTCCTGTGGTGGATGTAGCCATGGAAACATTTTTGCAAACAAAAATCCCGCCTGATGTACAGGGCCGTGTTTTCTCAGCCAGTGATTTTATCGCGCAGGCGATCATTCCGATTACCCCGTTGGTGGCGGGGTATTTTGGTGAAAAGATCTTTGAACCAGCCATGAGCACGGGCGGTACACTGGCGCACACCTTTGGCTGGCTGGTTGGTACCGGTCCAGGTGCGGGATTTGGGTTAATGATCTTCTTGTGTGGTGTTGGGGGCGCGCTTGTGGGGCTTTGGGGATATTTCTCTTCAGCTATTCGCAATGTGGACGACCTCCTACCTGATTACGAATTACCGCCTCCGGTTGGTCTGGTGCGGCGCGAACAGCCCTTCTCTCAAAAAGACCAGTCAACCGCAGGTTCGGTGGAGAACCCGCGAGAAACGCAGTCGGCAGATTAACACGTATTCGAAAGAAATACTATAAAAGACTGAGGTTCAAATGATCCTCAGTCTTTTATAGTATTTAGGCTGACCTTCTAGCGCTAAAGGACATTTTACGGAAAGTTGTGAGATAATTAATTTGTGTCTATTCGAAAAATAAATCCAAGCTAGGCGAACGCGATACAAAGAAAGATCTGCGCTCCGGAGATGCTGTGCAAGAGTCAGAAACAATGGTGGTGAGAGGCAAGGATTATCTACCGCTTTGGGGGATTGTTGCGGCGGCTGTGTTGGGCGTTAGCTTGCTATGCGGCGCCGGCGTAGTCGGCATAAATGATATCAATAATGCTGTCTCCGTTGGCACGCCTACGGCTGGTATCGTGGATTTTGTCATCTCCAACATGAATACAATGATCGTAGAGACTGTGCAGGCATTCTCCCTGCCGGTGATTGCTAATACGAACATCGCAACACTCGCCCCCACAAGTACGCCGGTTGCTTTCAACACATCGGTAAGCTTTCCGCTTGCAACTTTATCTTTGCCGGGACAAACATCCCACCCTCCACTGCCGCACACCAGCACATACACGCCGCTCAATACGCTGACGTCAACACCAACACCCACGCCTACCCCAAC
>CAZMQE010000030.1:1476-5977 GCA_964568115.1 uncultured Anaerolinea sp. | reverse complement strand
CCAACGCCAACTGACACCGATACACCAACGCCGACAGACACCGATACACCAACACCAATACCGGGTCCTTGAAAAAATAACTGTAACTGCCAAACACACGTGAGCAATATAACCATTCCAGTGTATTCAAAAAGGCTGAGGTTTCTAGTCAACCTCAGCCTTTTCACATCAAATCGGAAATTGTCGGGGAGATGCTTATTTCAGCAGGTCTTCCACCAATTCCATCGGCACCACGGCCGCACCGACAATGCCGGGACCCGTGTGCACACCCAGTACAGGGGAAATGCGTTGCACTTCCATTTTAGCGATGTTCAATTTCTGTTTGAATTCTTCTGCGAGGATATCTGCTTTTTCAGCAAAGCGACCATGTAATACGGTGACCCAAACCGGAGTATTGCCGTATTTTTCGACCAGGTGATCGGCGATCGCTGTCATGGATTTGTTCAAAGTACGCCCGTTTGAAACCGTGCTGTACTTGCCATCCGTATCCACGCGGATGACCGGCTTGAGATTCAATAATGCACCAGCCAGCGCTTTGACGCGCCCGATGCGTCCGCCGCGTGCAAGATATTCGAGTGTATCGAGCGTGTAGATCACTTCAGTCTTTTCGCGGATCCGTGCAAGCCGTTCCTGAATTTTATCCATTGCCCAGCCAGCTTTATCTGCAAATGCCGCGGCTAGTACCTGGAACCGTTCGCCGCCTGAGAGGGTGAGTGTATCCCAGTAACTGACATTGGCTTCGCCCTTTACCTGCGCACCGCCATTGATCGCTGAGTTGATCGTGCCGCTCAAGCCGGATGAGATATGAATGGAAAAAATATTTTTTTCCACCAGTGAAAGTTTGCGATAGATCTCGGCGAAGATTCCGCTCGAAGGCTGTGCGGTGGTTGGGATTTGTGGCCGCATGGCTTCCAGACGATTATAGAAATCATCCGCAGATATATCTGTGGAGTTCACTTCGCCTTCAGGGAATTGAATGAATAGGGGGGCTTGTACAACCCCCAGCTTTTCAAGCTCTTCAGCAGACATGTCCGCTGCGCAGTCAGTTACTATTTTCATGTTTTCTCCTGTTATTTTTCTTTTCCAAGAACCACCTCACAGCATCTCTGATGCTTTCATAAAGTGGACGGGGTTTGTAAGCCAGTTCACGCGTGGCTTTGGCGTGGCTGATATTTGAATTACTCTGCAATACTTCCAATGAATACGGTGTGAAGCGTGGTGTTTCTTTTGCAAATTGATAATACATGGGGGTGAATAGCGCTGCGAACCTGGCAAGATCAAATGGTACTTTCATTTGGAAGAAATTTCTGCCGGTGATCTCACGTACGGTTTCAAGTAAATAGCGCACCGAGATCTTTTGTCCCGATAAAATATAACTCTCACCGCGCTTGCCATTTTCTGCCGCAGAGATCAAGCCATCAACCACATCGCGCACATCCACAAAATCGTAGGCGCCATCCACATACAGCGTGGGCTTTGACCTCGCCGCATCGTGGATCACTGCGCCCATCATCGAACCGCGAAAATCATAGGGACCGATCACGCCAGTGGGGCAGACCACCACAGCTTCAAGTCCAGAATGAGCCGCGTTCAACACCTCCAGTGTCGCTTCGGCTTTCGAGCGGTCATAGGCGCCGTAGGGATTTTTCATATCGTATGGAATAGTCTCGTCGATCACACCTGCATCCATGCGTTGGATCGCATGAATGGATGAGGTGTAAACCAACTTGCCGATGCTCAGTTCTTTTGCCGCCCGCAGAACATTCCTTGTGCCTTCCACGTTGACTTTTCGCACGAACGGATTCGGTCCCGGCATGATCGAGATGACCCCAGCCAGATGAAAGACTCCGCGTACACCCTGCATGGATTTGAACAACGAATCGAAATTCAGGATATCGCCCTCGAACGCTTCGAGGTCCAAGCCTTGAATTGATTCGCGGCTTTCGCCAGGCAGGATCAACGCCCGAACCTTTTCCCCGCGCTCCAAAAGTTTGCGCACTAGCACATTCCCAACATGTCCGGTTGCGCCTGTTACCAACCACATAATTTTAGTGCCTCACTTTTTCAATAAACTGTTGACCAGCATATTCGTACTCTCACGCGCGACCTTCTCCCATTTGGCACCCTTCGGGTCGAGCAGGCTTTGCAACAGCAAGCCCATTGCCGTGGATACGATCATGCGCGATGTCAGTTCAGGGTCCACTTCGACAAACGAACCCTCATCCACGCCCTTTTTGATGAGTGATGTGAAGTGCTTGTGATAGCGGCGATAGGGAGCAATACTTGCCTCCCAAATTTTTTTATCGCGGCTGGCTTGTAACCAAAATTCAAGGAACATGGGCAAGCCTTCTCCGGCGGTTTCAAAAATATAGGGGAAGGCTGTGGTCATTTGCATAAACGTTTCCGGAACGGTCTGATCCTTTGAGGCTTCGATGGCGTTATCGATGGTCTGCAACCAGCCATCGAGCAACGCCAGGAAGAGCGCTTGTTTGGTCTCGAAGTGATGGTAGAACGCACCTTTGCTGATCCCCGCGTCTTTGCAAATATCATCCACGCTGGCGGCATTGAAGCCGTGTGTGGAAAATAACTTGATGGCTGATTCGATGATCTTGGCACGGGTTTCTTCACTGCGTTGTTGCATTTTTGCCTCTGAATAAATAAAAACCGACTAGTCGGTATGTTTTTACTCCCGAAAGATTGTGCTGTCAAGGTGCAGAAAATCATAAAGTGTTAAATCAAATGAGACGGCAACTTGCCGTCTCATTTGGAGTGTTGAGCGAGATATTATCTCGCTTTACGCTGGCTTATATGCAGTAATCTTCGCGCTATAGACTGCCTTATATACATCATCACGCGAAACGGATTCAAGTTCAGCAACATCCTGCATGTCGTTGAGCGCGGCATCCACAGTTTCCTTATCGAAGAAGACGGGTGTGATGGAAATATCGGTAAAACCGACAGCTTCCATCATGCCGATGTATTCTTTTGCATCCACGGCGCCAGCCACGCAGCCAGCCCAGGCACTCAGACTACTGCGAACTGACTCGGGCAATTCGCCCTCGGTAACAATATCTGAAACTGCCAATTTGCCGCCGGGCTTTAACACGCGGAAGGTTTCAGCAAAAACTTTTTCTTTGAACGGGGAGAGGTTGATCACGCAGTTCGAGATGATGACATCGACAGTGTTTGATTCAACGGGCAACTCTTCGATATAACCCTGACGAAATTCCACGTTTTGGATATTCATCCGCTGCGCACTACCCCGGGCCCGCTCCAGCATCTCGGGAGTCATATCTACGCCGATCACGTGACCGGTCTCGCCAACTTTTTTCGCGGCGAAGAAGCAATCGAGTCCTGCGCCTGAGCCAAGATCAAGTACGGTTTGTCCGGGTTGCAGAGAGGCAAGCGTGATCGGGTCGCCGCAGCCGTAGCTGGTGCTGGCTACGTCAGAGGGGACGGTAGTGAGTAACTGCTCGGGGTAGAGCGAGTTGTTCGGAGTGCAGCAGTCCGAAGGTCCGCAGCAAGAGGCGGAGTTCTTGATCCGCTCGGCATAATGCTCACGGACAACTTCATGAATGGATGTGTTGGTAGTCATTTTGTCTCCTTATATAGATGCTTGTCTATGGATTTGCATAAAAAAATTTTCTGATGATTTCTCTCTGCTCATCATTTGACGAACAGAGCCTTACACTTAGCAGCAGCCACCGCCGCCGCAACAACCGCTTTCACATTCGTCGCAATTGCAGTTGTCATTGAGCACTGTCAAATCGTTCATGGCATTCACCTCCTTTCGGTTTCAAATTGAAGTTTGTCTATATATCGAAGAAAAAAATATAGACTTAGGAAATGGTCTTGAGAAAAACCTGGGTGGCTTTTTCTTCAGGCGCAAATTTGACCATCAGTTGTCCGCAGCAATAGACCACTTGGTCCTGATTGAGGGTATAGAAAGTTTGCTTGCCTTCTTCACGGACAGTGACCAAACCAGCCTCACGCAGGATCGCAAGGTGATGAGAAACTGTAGGCTGGGAGACTTCCATTTTTTCAACGATCTCGTTAACCGATAGCTCGCAACAACAACACTCGCTCATGATTTTCTGGCGAGTGTCGTCGGAGATGGCTTTGGCAAAAAGAACGGGGTCAAATTTCATATCGATAACTTTCTATGTGAGATTATATCGAAGTTTGTCTATTTGTCAAGAGCATAAAGATCGCTGATCTGTCGCGCAAAATCGATCACGCTCATTCTTAGGGCGAGCGGCTCCAACACTTCGATAGCGCGCCCCAGGCTGAGAATGCGGGCGCGTGCGGCTTCAAAACTTTCGAATGGCAGAGTGAGTATGATACAGCCGTGTTCATCGGGTTTACCTGCCTGTCTCAGAATTTGATCTGTATGTTCGCCGAAGATGCGCGGGAGGTGCTCAATGAGTTCAGGGAATACGCGTGCAGTCACTGAAAAAATGCGCCGATCCTTTTTGAAGTCTGCACACCAACTCTTCCAGAA
>CAZMQE010000030.1:0-1376 GCA_964568115.1 uncultured Anaerolinea sp. | reverse complement strand
GGTTCTTCAGGCTCGAACCACCATGCTGCGTCCAGATGGATGCGTTGACGCGTGCGTGCCTCATTCTCGCGGCTTGTGGATGGCAAAGCCGCGGAAAGTTTGCGCATTGCAGCTTTGAGTTCCTGCCCGACACCGAGTTTTACCAAAGGCTCGGGAATGTTAAGCATGGCCAGCGCATGTACTTCCCCTGTGTTCAAGCCCGTGAGGTCCGTTCTGTAGCTTTCAACGAGCGAAATGCCTCCACCGGGACCATCTTCTGTATAGATGGGTACACCGGATGTGCTCAGGGCAACAATGTCACGATAGATGGTACGTTCGGAGACTTCCAATTCCTCGGCAAGTTGACGGGCGGTCAATTTGCCACGGGTTTCAAGGAGCATCAAAAGCGATAGTAATCGATCAGCGCGCATCTTCCCTCCTTAGCCATTCTACTCAAAAACACTGACAACAGATGTCATGGACTCCTTGATATTATGTCACTGTGTACACAATATCAAGATTAACCTTTGAAAATTGATCAAGGAGAAAAACATGAATAAACTGGATGTTCGTATCGTAAAACTGGAACCCATGCGTGTGGCGAGTGCTTATGGCTTCGGGTCTGCGCCAGAGGGGCTGGCGCATGAAAAGATGCAAGCTTTTTTGAAAGCAAAGGGTTTGCTGGATGGATATGGAACGAAGTATCGCCACTTCGGCTTCAATAACCCGAATCCGGCGCCGGGTAGTCCGAACTATGGATATGAGATCTGGACAGAGATCGGTTCCGATGTGGAGCCTGAGGGCGATATCCGCATTGTGGATTTCCCAGGCGGATTATATGCAGTGACGCGCTTCGAAAATTTGGAGAATATCGGTCGCGTGTGGGGGGAACTTGCACAGTGGCGGGAGGGAAGTAAATATCGCGAGGCGCAGCACCAGTGGCTGGAAAACCTGCTGAATCCGCTGGAGACTGATTTCACGAAATATGTCTTCGATCTGTATTTGCCGATAACCGAATAGCAAGGTAAAACAAAATCCCGCAGAGTATTCTGCGGGATTTTGTAGAAATCCTATTTGCTTGTCAATATTGCCAAACGATCGATGTATTCTTCCAACACGGCGAAGGCATCTTCAATGGGCTGGGTGGAAGTCATGTCCACACCGGCGGTTTTGTACACTTCCATGGGCGGCATGGACGAACCCGCCTTGAGGAAGTTGATGTGATCCTGCGCGGCGTTGGGAACACCATTGAGAATCCGTTTGGCGATGGCATTCGCGGCAGAAATGCCGATCGCATATTGGAACGAGTAGTAGTCGATGTAAAGATGCGTGGTGAACGTCGCCCAGGTGATGCCGACGCGTTGACGATCCAGATTCATCTCTCCGCCAAAGCCTTC
>CAZMQE010000029.1:7576-19489 GCA_964568115.1 uncultured Anaerolinea sp. | reverse complement strand
CGTCTTTGACCCCGCTTTGGTCAAGTTCTATCAGACCGAAGAAGGTCAGGTTGGTTTGCCCTTCGCCGTGTTCCCCGGTGGTATGTACTTCCAGCCCGCCATGTTCGACGAAGCTGGCTTGGCTTATCCTCCCCAGGTTTATGGCGAAAAGTACGTGTTCCCCGATGGCACCGAAGCTGACTGGAACTGGGAAACCATTACCAAGGTTGCTCAGCTCTTGACCGTTGACGTGAACGGCAAGAACTCCACTGAAGAAGGCTTTGACCGCACCCAGATCGTTCAGGTTGGTTATTCACCACAATGGCAGTCTCTCCTCTCCTTAGGCACCTTCTACGGTGGCGCTGCCAAGATCTACTCGGGTGATGCCAAGGGTTCTTATGCTTCAACCATTCCTGATAGTTGGAAAGAAGGTTGGAAGTGGTACTACAATGGCATGTATGGCGATCAGCCGTTCGCTGCTACTGGTCCCCTTGCTGGTGCTCCTGAATTCGGCAATGGAAACCTCTTCAATGCCGGTAAAGCTGCCATGGGTTTGACCCAGACCTGGTACACCTGCTGTCTCGCTGATATGGTCAAGGCTGGTATCGAATTCCAAGTTGGCATTCAGCCGATCGGCGCGAATGGTCAGATTGCTGGCCGCGTGGATGCAGATACCTTCCGCATTCTCAAGAGCTCCAAGCACCCCGCCGAAGCTTTTGAAGTTCTTGCCTACCTCATCACCACCGGTGGCGATACACTTCTCCCGGTCTACGGCGCTATGCCCGCGATCGCTTCCAAGACCGAGGCCTTCTTTGCGAAGAAGTCCGCAGACTATCCATTCGTGACTGAGGAAAGCTGGAACGTCTTCATCCAGGGTCTCGCTTACCCCGACACCCCAAGCTCCGAACAGTACCAGCCGAACTCCATCAAGGCGAATGCCCGCTTTGCGACATTCTTTGACTTGATGAACAACACTGAAGGCTTGGACTTTGACGCCGAATTCCAGAAATTGGTTGACGACCTCAACGTTCTGTATAACGAGTAAGAGCATTTTGAAGTAAGATTGGGCAGGTCAAGTTCATTGACCTGCCCAATAAATTAATATCCTTCCATCAAAAAGGAGCGCCGCCATGCTTGAGGAACTCACCAGCAAATTACCCAAGTTGCCCACACTCGCGTCAGTACGCAAAATGTCACCGATCAGCCGAAAGGAGATGAATAACGGACTACTCTTTCTCTCACCCTGGTTATTTGGTTTCGTTGCCTTCACTTTACTGCCGATGCTCGCAACGCTGTTCTTTAGCTTTATCAATCTAAACATCACGGATGGCATCTTTAGCACCCCAAAATTTGTGGGGCTTGATAATTACGCCCACTTGTTCAAGGATCCCCAGGCTGGTATCTCTCCAAGTTTTTGGTTTTCCAGCAAGACTCCCAGCTCCTTCTTAATCACGATCAAATTTGCACTTTATGCCCTCCCGGTTGGCATCTTTGCCCCACTGTTATTGGCATTGCTCATGAACAACCGACACCTTAAAGGGCAATTTATTTTTCGCAGTTTATTTTACATGCCTTACATTGTGCCCTTTGTAGCCAGCATCTTTTTATGGGGCGGCATGCTCAATACAGAAACTGGTTGGATCAATCGCGTTTTGATCGGGCTAGGCATGGCAAAGGACAATGTGCCGCAATGGGCAAATGATGTCAACTGGGTCTACCCCACCTATGTCATCATGGGTATTTGGGGAATTGGCAATGCCATGCTGATCATGCTGGCAGGTTTACAGGGTGTACCCACCGAGCTCTATGACGCAGCGAAAGTGGATGGCGCCAACCAATGGTCTACTTTCTGGAGCATCACCTTCCCCATGATCTCGCCAGTCATTTTCTACAACCTCACACTGAATATTATCGGGTTGTTCCAGTATTTTCTTGTGCCGCTAGTCGTCAACAACGGCACAGGGCGACCCGGTGGCGCAACCTTGTTCTATAACCTTTATCTTTATAAAACATTTTTCACTTATCAAGATATGTCCTACGGTTCAACCCTGGCATGGTTCTTGTTTGTGGTCATCTTGATCATCACAGTAGTATTATTCTCCACCGCAAAATACTGGGTGTACTACGCTGCCGAAGCAAGGTCGTAAAGGAGCCAAACCATGAACAGGAAATTACTTGAAGGTCTTAATTCCACGTTTGTCACCGTGCTTGCATTAGCTCTGGTGATCGTCTTTCTTTCACCTTTTGCTTTCATGATGTTCACGTCTTTAAAAACACGTGAGCAGATCTCGGTGGTTGGTGCGCCGATCTGGCCCGCGGCTCAGCCCAAGTTTACATACGATGGCAAAGAACAAGATGTCTTTAAAGTTCCGGTTGCCCAATGTGCCGGCTTTGACGCCAATAGTACAGCCGTGCAAAATTTTGCGCTGGTCAAGAAAGGTCGTCAGGAAAGTACTTTTGTCGACCCAAGCAATGTAGATAAAGGCGAGTTTGTCTGCACCGTCTCATGGCGCGCGTTGGATCGTCCCTGGATATTCTCACCCACCTGGGCAAATTACACAGAAGTTTGGAATACGATTAATTACTTCCAAAAGCTCGGTAATACCCTCTTCTATGCAGTTGTCACCATGATTGGCACAGTGATTTCATGCATCCTGGTCGCGTATGGTTTTGCGCGTTTTCGGTTCCCGGGCCGTGACTTGCTCTTTGTAGTACTTATCTCCACGCTCTTCCTACCCGGGGCAGTAACCATCATTCCGACCTACGCATTCTGGGCAAAGCTGGGATTGGTGGGGACTTGGTTCCCACTCATCATTCCACATTTCTTTGCGAATGCCTATAACGTCTTCCTGTTCCGACAATACTTTATGACCCTGCCGCGCGAGTTGGACGAATCTGCCATGATGGATGGCGCTGGTCCTCTGCGCATTTTGTGGTCGATCATCATCCCGCAATCTTATCCAGTCATCATCGCGGTGGTTGTATTCCATATTGTATTTGCCTGGAATGATTACTTTGGACCAGTGATCTACCTCTCTGGCGCCCCGGATAAGTGGCCCATTTCTTATGCCTTATCCACCTTCAATGGCATCTACGGTCAGCAACCACAACTCATTCAAGCTGGCGCTTTCATGGCGGTCATTCTGCCCATCATCCTCTTCTTCGTTGCCCAACGCTTCTTCATTCAGGGCATCGTGGTCACAGGCGTAGAAAAATAATATGCTCAAGGTTACTGTCATCGGCGGCGGTTCTACATACACCCCCGAACTTGTTAATGGTTTTCTCGCGCGTCTGGATCAATTTCCCATCACTGAACTGTGGTTGATGGATATTGACGAAGAACGGCTCAACATCGTGGGCAGATTTGCCCAGCGCATGGTGGCAGCCAAAGGCTCGCCGTTCAAGGTGATCCTTTCTACAAATCAGCGCGAGGCGATCACAGACGCTTCCTACGTGACCACGCAATTGCGTGTTGGTCACATGGAAGCACGCCGCCGGGACGAGTACCTGGGTCTCCGCCATGGCTTGATCGGGCAGGAAACCACCGGCATCGGTGGCATGGCAAAGGCGCTCAGAACGATTCCCGTGATCTTGAAGATTGCACAGGATATCAAAGAAGTTGCCAAGCCCGGCACCATGCTAGTCAACTTCACCAACCCGGCTGGGCTGGTCACGCAGGCATTGAGTAAATATGCGCCCGATATTCCTGCGGTTGGTGTGTGCAATGTTCCGATCACAACCAAGATGCACATCATCGAAGGGCTTGAGAAAGCCACTGGCAAAAAGATCGACCCGAATCACACTGAACTAAAAACGCTTGGGCTCAATCATCTTTCGTGGCATCGCGGATTTACCATCGATGGCGAAGATGTCTGGCCCCAAGTTATCCAAGGCTTCATCGAAGATCTCAAAAAGGATGAACACCCTGAATGGGATCCGCGCACCATCGAAGTTTTGCGCATGATGCCAAATTACTACCTGCAATACTTTTATCATACCGATAAGAAGTTAAAGGCGCAGGAACAATGGCCCCCTTCACGTGCTGAAGAAGTGATCGAGATCGAAAAAGATCTGTTGCGTGAATATGCCGACCCAAATCTCAACGAACCACCTGCGGATCTGATGAAACGTGGCGGCGCCTACTACTCGACAGTTGCCACGCAACTTTTGAACGCTCATTACAACGATCTGGGTGAAACGCATGTGGTGAACATCAAGAACAACGGCGCAGTCAAGGAATGGCCCGCGGAATGGGTGTTGGAAATTCCATCCACGGTGCGGAAGAGCGGCATCACCCCCATCCCCACTGAACCATTGCCGCAAGCACAATTCGGATTGATCGCGGCGGTCAAATCCTATGAAATATTGACGGTTGAAGCCGCGGTGCACGGCGACCGCGATGCGGCATATCAGGCTTTGCTTGCCAACCCGATCGGTCCCAAAGCAGATAAGATCCAGGCAGTGCTGGACGATATGCTGGAAACACATAAAGAACATCTGCCCCAATTCTGGAAGTAACCCGACAAAAAAGGGGCGACCCAACCGGTCGCCCCTTTTCTTAACTAATCATCATGCGATATTTTCTCGGCGCCGATCTCGGTGCAACCAAGACCCATACGCTCATTGTAGACGAAACCGGCACTGCGCTGGGCTTCGGTGAAAGCGGACCCGGCAATCACGAAACCGTCAACTATGACGGCATGTTCGAAGCCATGCGCGATGGGATGGAGCAGGCGTTAAATGCCGCAGGCTTGAAAAAAGCCGACATAACGGGAGCAGGCTTCGGCGTAGCCGGATACGATTGGTTGTCCGAGTTTGACATTACTGCCAAAACGATCGACCGTCTCGGTCTAACGTCACCGTATAAATTCGTCAATGACAGCGTGGCAGGGCTCGTAGCCGGAGCTGAAGAAGGCTGGGGCGTGGTCGTTGTATCAGGCACCGGCTGCAATTGCCGCGGCTGGGACCGTGAACACAACCATGAAGGGCGTGTCACCGGCCACGGTGTAGAAATGGGCGAAGGCGCAGGCGGCACAGAGTTGATCTTTCGTTGTATGCAATTGGTTGGTTATGCCTGGAGCAAACGCGGACCTGCAACCAAGCTTGCCGATGCGCTAATTGAATATAGCGGCGCAAAAGATCTGAATGATCTGATCCACGGCTACACCACCAATAAATATGTAATTGGCGCAGAAGCCGCGCCGCTTGTTTTTCAAGTGGCAGAGGCTGGCGATCAAGTGGCACGTGACCTGATCCATTGGGCAGGCAGCGAACTCGGCGAAATGGCGAACGCGGTCATCCGTCAACTGGAGTTTGAAAACCTGGCTTTTGATGTGGTTATGACCGGCAGTATGTTTGAAGGTGGCGGCTTGTTGATCGAACCGATGCGTAAAACGATCCATCAACTTGCGCCCAAGGCAAATTTGGTGCGGTTGACCGCTCCGCCTGTGCTCGGCGCCGTTATGCTCGGCATGGAAGCCGCGAACTTAACCATCACACCTTCGATCCGCAAGACTATGGCAAATACGGTTTCATCAATTCGAACCATTGCAGTGAGGCAATTATGACCACGATTGAATTTTCATTGATCCCCGATACTGAGTCAGATTTTGAAACGGTCACACGTTTGATATCTGATTTCAAACGCGAAACCGGCGTGGACGTGAATCTCAAAAGGATGGAATGGGGCAACGCCTGGCAGCAATTGATCGGCATTGCCACACAGGGGCACGGTGCCGATATTTCACACGTGGGTTCCACCTGGGTCAGCAGCCTCATGACCATGAATGCCGTGCGCCCAATACCCAATCAACTCATCTCCAAGATCGGGAGTGAGCAAGCCTTCGTCCACTCCACGTGGACCAATGTCACTTCTGAGGATGACCGCAACGTGTACGGTATTCCGCTCAGTGCGTACGTCTACATTGTGGCGTATCGCAAAGACCTGCTTGAACAAGCGGGGTTGAATGGCAGAACTGCATTTGCAACACCCCAGGCACTTGAAGAAAGTGTGAAAAAGCTGCAAGCCCTCAACGCGGTGGAGAACGCCTGGCTGATGCCAGTTGTTCCACATCCCTTCAATGACCTGGTCCACATGGCGGCATCGTGGATCTGGAGCTCCGGCGGGCACATCATGGATAACCGTGGCAAACAAGTGGTCTTCAACTCCCCCGCCGCGCTGGAAGGTTTGAAATCATTCCTTGGTTTACTGCGCAAGGTTCCAAACTCCGGCTTCCTTGGATCGGATGAATGTATGCAGGCTTTGATCGAAGGCAAAGCCGCGGCGGTCGTCACTGATGCACGCGCGCTTTTTACTGCCATTCAGAATCGAGTACCAAACATTGAAAACATCAGCGCAGCCAGCCTGATGAGCATTCCCTGGTCTGGCGGTGGCAGTGTCGTGGTGTGGCGCCACACACATGGCTACCCCGATCGTCTCGAAGCCTCCTACAAATTGGCTGAGTTCCTCACACGCAAACAAACCATGCTTGAGCTCGCCAACAATTCCTACACTCTACCATCCCGCACCGACGCGCTCGACGCGCTCTTCCCCCCCGATCACGCCCTGCGCCCCGTCATGCTCCAACTCATTTCAACCGGGCGCTCCTATCGCCCCATCGCCCTCTGGCATCGCATCGAACATCAATTTGGCGTCGAGCTGGGAGCCGCCGCAAAAGAACTTATGCAGAATCCAAACGCAGACCTGGACACAACCGTAACGCGGACGATGAACTCACTGGCAGAGCGCCTGAATTTAACCCTGGGATAAAATGCGCCGCCTCTTTCTACGCCTGAGCCTGCTGGCTGTACTACTAGCCTCCTGCTCAGCCCCAGCAACTCCCACTGCAACCGATGTGCCTGCAATGACATCTACACCAAATGTAACGGCAACACCCGCGCCGTCAGCTTTTCGCATCGTGGCGTATGCCACCGATGGGATCATTGAAAGCCTCATCCCATACGATAAGTTGACTCACATCAACTACTCGTTCCTCACCCCCAAAGATGACGGCACCTTCAACCCCATCAACAACGGCTGGAAGTTAAAACTCATCACCCAAAACGGACATGCCCACAATGTCAAAGTGCTGATCTCGGTCGGCGGCTGGGGCTGGGATTCGCAATTCGAAACCGTAGCAGCTGACCCGGCGTTGCGAAGCGCTTTTGTCCAAAATCTAAAAGCCTTCATTGATGAATATCAACTCGACGGCGCGGATGTCGATTGGGAATATCCTGATGCAGGTCAATCAGCACAAAACTTTTTGGCGCTGATCCAGGAATTAGATTCAGCCCTGCCCGATAAGGAAATTACCACGGCGGTCGTTTCGCATGGCGAGAACGGCATGGGCATTTTGCCTGAGGCTCTTGAAATATTCGATTTCGTCAATGTGATGACCTACGATGGACCCGACCACGGCACCATGAAGCAGTTCGAACAAGGGCTGGCGTTCTGGACCGCACGCGGTCTACCAAAAGAAAAGATCGTGATGGGTCTGCCTTTTTACGGCGATCCCGGTCTGGCTTACTTCAAGATCGTCGCCGAAGATCCTTCTGCCGCACAAGCCGATACGTATGATTATCTCGGAAAGACCTACCACTACAACGGCATCCCAACCGTGCAAGCCAAAACCAAACTCGCCATGCAACAAGCGAACGGCATCATGTTCTGGACTTTGGATTACGATGCCCAAGGCGAGTTCTCGTTGGTGAACGCCATTTATCAAACTGCACATCCGTAATCATAATCACTCTGTCATTCTGAGGGAGCGCTAGCGACCGAAGAATCTCCGTTTTCCTAAGAGACCCTTCGGCATTCGCCTCAGGGTGACAAAAAACAGGAGCAGCATGACCCAACCCTTCACGCTCGGCGTAAACTACTGGCCCCGCAAAAAAGCCATGTACTGGTGGAGCAATTTCGATGCCGGTGAAGTCCGCGAAGAATTTGCGATTATCAAAGAGATCGGCTTGAACGTTGTCCGCTTGTTTTTGTTGTGGGACGATTTTCAGCCCGAGCCTACCAGCGTTGCCAAAGACAAACTGGATAATCTCGTCAAGGTCGCTGATATCGCCGCCGAATACGGACTCGGTCTCGATGTCACCTTCTTCACCGGTCACATGAGCGGACCGAACTGGAGTCCGCGCTGGTTGTTGGGCGGACCGCTGCCACCTTCGGCGCATCAACACTGGCTGCGGGATGTGGTTAGCAATGGCAAGATCACCGATCAGGGCTATCGCAACATGTTCCATGATGAGATGGCGTTGAATGCAACTCGTTTATTGTTGAAGACGGTTGTCAGCACGCTCAAAGATCATCCCGCCATCTGGATGTGGAATCTCGGCAACGAACCCGATCTGTTCGCGTGGCCCAATTCATCCGACGAAGGCGCGGCGTGGGTCAAGGAAATGGTTGGATTGATCAAAGCCATTGACCCGAAGCATCCTGTCACCATTGGCTTGCACGGCGATGGATTGCATCGTGATAATGGTTTGCGCATTGACAAGGTCTACGCCCAAACCGATGTCGCGGTGATGCACTCGTATCCCATGTACACACCCTGGGCGCGCAAACCGCTCGACCCGGATTTTGTTCCATTCACCTGCGCGTTGACATCCGCCTTAAGCGGCAAGCCAGTTCTGATGGAAGAATTCGGCGGCTGCACTGCCCTGCCCGGCGAAGCCACGTACACTTGGAAATGGGTTGAGACCAACGGACGCGACCATGAGCAATTCATGGCAAGCGAAGAAGACTTCGCTGAATTTCTGAGCCTGACGATTCCGAAACTTCAAGATAGCGGCGCGACCGGCGCGATGCTGTGGTGCTATGCGGATTATGTCCCTGAATTGTGGGACCTGCCGCCCTGCCAGAATTCCCGCCACGAGCGTTATTTTGGTCTGGTGCGCCCGGATGGTTCGTTGAAACCACATGCCAAAGTCATTCAGGAATTTGCAAAGACCAATCCACAGGTCAAGCCAATTCCCGATTATGCCAAGTTAACGGTCAACGCTGATGAGTTCTATAAAGAACCGCTTGGTTATCTGATCGATCTTTATCAACAATACTTGAAAGGTGTTGAAAATGCCTAAGCAACTTATTATCAATTCAGACGATTACGGACGCACGCCCGATATTTCGCGCGGCATCCGTACAGCTCATCTGCGCGGTGTGGTGACATCCACGACCTGCATGATGAACATTCCCACCACCGCCAACGATGTCGCCATCGCAGTGCAGGAAACACCCAACCTTGGGCTGGGCGTCCACCTGGTGCTGACCATGGGCAAGCCTGTCTCCCCTCCCGGATCGGTCCAATCCCTTCTGGATGCAAACGACAATCACCTCAAATACGACGCGTTCATCGCCAACATTCCCAAACTCAAAATGAAGGAAGTCAAACTGGAATGGCGCGCGCAGATCGAAGCCTTCATCAAAGCCTCGGGGCGCAAACCGGATCATCTCGATTCACATCACCATTCATCTTTCTTCACGCCCGAACTCTTCCACACCATGCTGGAACTTGCCAAGGAATATGATTGCCCGATCCGCAACCCAATTGCCTACGGCGATAATCCCACCGCAGGCATGCCCGCTGTTGCCAACCCCATGGCAGATCATGCGCCGCGCTTGATGAAGGAATTCAACGCCATCAGCACGGATACGATCTTCGTCAACTTTTACGATGAAGGTGCAACCCATGCAGAACTATTGGACATACTCAGCAAAGTGCCAGAAGGCACCAGCGAGATCATGTGCCACCCTGGCTACGTGGACGATGCCTTCGCCAAAGAATCGGTTTACAACTTCCAACGCGAAAAAGAATTGACGATCCTCACCGACCCCGCCATCAAGCAAGCGATCGAAGCGAACGGGATCGAATTAATCACTTTTGCCGATCTTTAATCCTCTTCTGTGAAATAGGTTCAGGGCGCAAGGATTATTCATCCTTCGTCCTTCCTAATTCAGCTTTTTCATTTCATCCTTTCGGAGGAACTCATGTCTCGTATTGATGACCTGCTCAAACAAATGACCATCGAAGAAAAAATCGCCATGCTCGCAGGCGCGGACTTATGGCATAGCGTTGGCATTCCCCGTCTCGGCATTCCACAATTCAAAACCACGGACGGTCCCAACGGCGCACGCGGCGCGTGGGGCAGCATGGCAGCGCCTTCCGTTGCTACACCCGTTGGCATTGCGCTCGGCGCCACCTGGAATCCTGACCTGGTCGAAAAGGTTGGCAATGTCTTGGCAGATGAACTCGATGCCAAAGGCGCGCATATTCTGCTCGCCCCCACCGTCAACATTCACCGCACACCCATTGCCGGACGCAACTTCGAATGTTATTCCGAAGATCCCTTCTTGAGCGGCATGATGGCGTCTGCTTATATCAAGGGCATTCAAGATAAAGGCAAAGGCGCGTGCATCAAACATTTCGTTGCCAACGATCAGGAGTTTGAACGCTTCTCAATGAGCTCCGAAGTGGATGAACGCACCCTGCGTGAAATTTATCTGGAACCGTTCCGTCTGGCGATCCGCAAATCGAAACCGTGGGCAGTGATGTCGGCGTACAACCGCGTCAACGGCACGTATGCTGCGGAAAATCATCACACCCTGGTTGAGATCCTCAAGGGCGAATGGCAATACGATGGCATCGTTATGTCTGATTGGTTCGGCACCTACGATAAGGATGTCCCCTCTGGCGGGCTCGATCTTGAAATGCCCGGCGAAGCACGCTGGATGTCCGAAGAGATGGTCAAGCGCGCGCTCGATGATGGTCCATTGACCGAAGAAGGTCTCGATGACAAGGTCCGCCGTTTGCTGGGCGTGTTGGATAAAGCAGGTTTGTTTGGCAAGCCTGAATTGAATCCCGAACGCGGTGAGGATAAGCCGCAGCATCGCAAGATCATCCGCGAGGCGGCGCGCGAAGCGATCGTGTTGCTCAAGAATGATGGCACCCTGCCGCTGAAGAAAGTCAAATCCATCGCGGTCATTGGTCCCTATGCCAACGCTGCGCAAATTCTCGGCGGCGGCAGTTCGTCCGTCTCGCCGCATTATGTGGTCACGCCGTTCGAGGGCATCAAGAATCGTGCAGGCAAGAAGATCAAAGTGGATACCCTGCCCGGCTGCCACATCTACAAGAACCTGCCTGCTCCTGCCCCCGAAACGTTATCCACCGCAGACGGACGCCTCGGACTCAGCCTGAACCTGTTCAACGGCACCGAATGTTCCGGCGCCCCGGTCTATTCTGAAGTCACGACCCGGGTTCAGCATGGCTGGTTCCATTATTCCGTTCCGAACGTCAATCAGTCCGAATTTTCCATGCGCATGGAAGGCTTCTTCACGCCCAAAGAATCCGGCATTCACTCACTCAGCCTTGAAGGTGTCGGCTGGTGCAAACTCTACCTCGACAATGAAATGATCGTCGATCACAGCGACGATGCCGATATGGGCAAGCAGATCGTCGCGGAAGTGGAACTCAAGGGTGGCAAAGCCTATCCCATCAAAGTGGAATATTACTGGAAGGGCAGCCCGCGCTGGCGCTCCGTGTCGCTCGGTCATCAACCGCCGCAATCACTCGATCTCATCGGTGACGCGGTGAAGCTCGCCAAGAAAGCGGATGTGGTCGTATTGGTCGCCAGCTTGAACGGTGAATGGGAAACTGAAGGTGCCGACCGTGTGGATATGAAACTTCCCGGCGCGCAAGATGAACTGATCCGCCGCGTTGCCAAAGCCAACAAGAACACGATCGTGGTGTTGAATGTCGGTTCGCCGGTGGAAATGCCGTGGATCGACAAAGTTCCGGCGGTACTACAACTTTGGTACAACAGCCAGGAACAAGGCAACGCCCTCGCTGACGTTTTATTTGGCGATGAGAATCCCTCTGGCAAGTTGCCCACCACTTTCCCAGTGCGTTTGGAAGATAACCCCGCTTACATTAA
>CAZMQE010000029.1:3594-7476 GCA_964568115.1 uncultured Anaerolinea sp. | reverse complement strand
GAAGCCTTCTGGTATTTCGATACAGTCACGAACGCCTGGAGCACGGAAGCAGGCGAGTTCGAGATCCTCGTAGGTGGATCAAGCCGTGATGTAAGTGAGAAGCGCAGCGTCATCCTTGAGCCCGAGCCACGCGCCTCACGTCTGCATGTCGGACTCACCATCGCGGCCTTGATGGCAGATCCTGACGGACACGCCATCCTTTCAAAATATGCGGGCGGCTTTCTGCTCATGACCGATATGAGCGGGGCTGTCGATATGACTCTGGAACAAATTTCATCGAATCATCCCAACTTTGTATCGCAGGAATTGCTGGCAAAGATAGATAAGGATTTGGCAAAGATCAAATAATATGAAAAGAAAATTTCTGACTCTGTTCGTTGCTTTCGTGATTCTGCTGGCTGGCTGTGGGACGCCATCGGCTGGCGTTGAAGCAACACCCACCCCCTACCCCACACCCGTCAAAGCGACGTTCACAGTGCAGCGCGGTGATATTGCTATTGATGCCAAACTCACCGGACGTGTATCACCCCTGGCATTACAAACCGTCTACTTTCAGATCGGCGGACAGGTGAGCGAAGTGCTTGCCAATGTCAACGATGTGGTGACGGAAGGACAACTGCTCGGTGAACTCGCGGAAGCGCGCGAGATCAAAGCCAAAGCTGAGGAAACTCAACGCACGATCCGCCGCATCCAGATCGATCTTGAGATCGCCAAGCTGACCCTTGATCAATATAAATCACAGGGCAAGTCGCCAAATGAGATCAAGATCCAGGAGTTGCAGGTTGAACTCGCCCAAATGGAATATGATCAAAAGCTGGCTGAATTAGGCATTGACCCCAACGCTGCGGTCGTGGACGAGATCGAGGCACAGATCGCGCAAGCCCGCGCCTTTGCACCTGCCGCCGGAACGATCATTGCGGCGGTCACCGTGGGGCGTAAAGTGACTACATCCACACCCGCATTCATTTTGGGTGACCCCAATCAATTGGAGATCATCGCCTCGCTGGATGAAAGCAAAGGCGATGCCGAAGTGAAGGAAATGTTCGAAGGCATGCCTGTGGTCGTAAGCCTGGACGCCAAGCCTGACACAAAATTCACGGGCACCATCCGTCAATTGCCTTCGCCGTTTGGAACGGGTTCGAGTGAAGACCGCGTCGTCCACATTGTGTTGGATGTGCCGCCTTCTGCAACTACCTATCAATCCGGCGATAAAGTGACCGCCATTGTGCAACTTGCCAGCAAACAAGATATCTTGTGGCTGCCGCCGGATGCGATCCGCAAGGCGGGCGGACGGACATTCGTGATCATCAACAGCGATACCGGTCCGAAGCGCGTGGATATTGAGATCGGTTTGCAAACCCGCGACAGAGTGGAGATCATCTCCGGACTCACAGAGGGTCAGGTTGTATTAGGACCATAAATTCCATCGTCATTGCGAGGAGGGCTCTGCCCGACGAAGCAATCCCAAGACACTGTGGGAGATTGCTTCACCCCTATCGGGGCTCGCAATGACGGAATATTATTCTTTATGACTCTCATTTCTCGCATTGCCTCATTCGCACTACAAATCTGGGCAACCGCAGGCATCGCTTTCAAACGACTGCTTACCCAGCGCTTTCTCAGTCTCGCCTCGATTGCGGGATTGATGATCGCGTCTGGATTCATTTTGAGCGTGCCGCTGTACGCTGACGCCACCTACTTCCGTTTGTTGCGCGAAGAAATTCTGGTCGGTCGCGAACTCGAACTAACTCAAAAGCCCGTGGATTATGCGCCGCTCGCTTTCGTCTTTGAATTGAAAGCAGCAGGCAAGGATAGTCCGCAGTGGAAGAATGTTGTGGCAGTGGATGAATATCTTTCCAACACTGCCTTACGCTCCATCGGCTTTCCGATCATTCAAGTGGTGCGCCGCTTCCGCACGGACGGTTACCCCATGTTCGCGCCGCGTGACCCGAACAATCCCGGCACGCAGTATCCGCTCACATCCGCCAATATCACTTTCATGACGCCGTTGGAAGAAAATATCGTGATCGTGGCTGGCACCACGCCGCAACCATTCGTCTCTTTACTGCGCGAAGGTGATGCGATCGAAGCCATCGCAAACGAAAGCCTCGCCAGCGAATTCGGCGTGCAAGTCGGCGACATTTATACATTGCGCACAGAAAAAGGCGCGTTGCCAGTCACCATTGTCGGCTTGTGGCGACCGGTGGATCCCACTGCCCCGTTTTGGGATGTCAAAAAAGAGGCGTGGCTTTTCGTCCACGAAGAAACCTACAAAAGCATCATCAGCGATACGGTCAGCGATGAGCTCCGCAGCGCTACATGGAGCATCGTTGCCGATGGTTCGTCACTGCATGCCAACGCAGTGCAAGGCTTGAAGGAACGCATCCTTGCCATCGAAGCCAAGGCGGGCACTTTGCTGCCCAAGACAACCTTGATCGCTTCACCGCTCGATGCGCTGGCACGTTATCAAGCCAACGCCCCTACATTGACGTATCTCTTGTTCGCGTTCAGCGTACCCATCCTCAGCTTGATCCTCGCCTTCATCGGTTTGGTGGCAGGCTTGTTCGTCGGTCAGCAACGCGGCGAGATGGCGATCCTCCGCAGCCGCGGCGCGAGTGCAGTTCAAGTGGTGGGCATCTCGTTATTACAAGGTGTCATCCTTGGCGTGGTCGCGCTCACCGGCGGCATCGGTCTCGGGTTCTGGATCACACACACCATCGGCAAGGCACGCAGCTTCCTGGATTTCAGCGCCACCGGCGGACTGCGCGTGAGCCTCACGCCGCAAGTGCTTGGGTACGGACTGCTGGGCATTGGCATCATCCTGCTCATTCAAGTTCTGCTGCCCACGTTGAGCGCAGCCGAGAACACCATCGTCACTTACAAACAAGAACGCGCACGTTCGTTGCGCATTCCATGGTGGCAAAAATTTTATATCGACATTCTGTTGCTGATTCCCGCGGGCTATGGTTTATGGCAACTGACGCAACAAAGCAAACAAGCTTTAAGCGGATCGGAGACGATTCCTGACCCGCTTCAGAATCCGCTCTTGTTGCTGGTGCCTGCCTTGGGAATTTTCTCCGTCGCTCTTTTCACGCTGCGGCTTGTCCCCCGTTTCATGGACTTTATCTCACGCCTGTTGAATCCATCCAAGAGCGTGGGCTTGCTGATGGCGGCACGCTATCTGGCACGCAGTCCCGCAACCTACAACGCCCCATTGGTGCTGCTGGTACTCACGCTGGGACTTTCCGCCTTCACCGCCTCTTTGGCAAAAACACTCGATACGCAACTCGATAAACAGATGCGCTATCAAGTGGGCGCGGATCTCAACCTGTATGAATTCGGCACGACCTTCAACGAAGATGCACCTGACCCGGTCTACACCTTCGGTCCAGTGGATGATCATTTGAGCATTCCCGGCGTCCAAGCCGTCACCCGTGTGGGACGGTATAAATTTACCGGCGTGACGCCTTCTGGCGCGATCACGGGGACCTTCCTCGGCATTGACCGCCTCACCTTCCCCGCCGCCGCCTACTGGCAACGCGACTTCGCGACGGAACAACTCGGCATCCTAATGAATCAACTCGCCGCCGACCCGAACGGGATCCTCGTCCCGAACAGTTTGTTGGCAAAACAAAAGCTGAAGGTTGGCGATATGGTCAACATTGGCATCACAACTGGCATCGCCGGGCAATCCATCCCGTTGAAAGCAAAGATCGTCGGTTCGTTCGAGCTCTTCCCCACCTGGTATCCTGAGAACGGGATCATGATCGTAGGCAATCTGGAAGAATTGTTTTTGAATGCCGGCACAGAATATCCGCATGAAGTGTGGCTGGGCACCGCCCGAGATGCCGACCCCGAAAAGATCGTCTACGGCGTGCGCGG
>CAZMQE010000029.1:0-3494 GCA_964568115.1 uncultured Anaerolinea sp. | reverse complement strand
GGCATTGTCGGCGCGAGCGGCAGCGGCAAATCGTCCCTGCTCAATGTGCTCGGCGGGCTCGACCGTCCCACTGGCGGGCGGGCACTTGTCGGCAAACAGGATTTGGGTCGCTTGAGTGAAAGCGAAATTGATGAGTACCGCCGCAAGACCGTTGGCTTTGTGTGGCAACAAGGCGCGCGCAACCTCATCCCCTATCTCACCGCGGTGGAGAATATCGAACTGCCGTTGACCCTCTCCGGGCAGGTGGGCAAATCCACGCGTGAGCGGGCGTTGGAGTTACTGGAACTGGTTGGATTGTTGGACCGCAAGGGACATCGCCTCGAAGAATTATCCGGCGGTGAACAACAACGCATCGCGATCGCCATTGCTTTGGCGAACCGCCCCTTGTTGTTACTCGCCGATGAACCCACCGGTGAATTGGACACTGTCACCGCGCAGACCATCTACGATCTGTTGCGGGATCTGAACAAACGTCTCGGACTCACGATGGTGATTGTTTCGCACGACCCGAGCATTGCCCAACACGTGGACCGGGTCGTCGCCGTACGCGATGGCAAGCTGGCAAGTGAAACTGTCCGCGTGCAGAAATCGGATGGCGGTGAGCATCACGTGGAGTTGAGCGTCTTGGATGCCGCGGGGCGGGTGCAATTGCCGCGCGAATATTTGGAACAGTTCAACATCAAACGACGGGTAACGATCGAAACCACCGCCGAGGGCATTCTCATCCGCAAGCCGGAGGGTGAAGCTCATAGCAGCGAACAAGGCGCATCGTCCACGGAGCAGGTTGAGGCGCAGGAAGAAGCGCAGCCAGTCTCATCGAAGTTGAATCAAGTTTGGGACGGTGTGATGTCGATCGTGAAGAAGGGTTTGAAGCGATGAGTCTGGTCATTGAAACCAAAGACCTGTGGCGCGTCTATCAATCGAAGACCGGTGCAGAAGTGCCTGCGCTGCGCGGCGTGAATTTGAATGTGGAGACAGGCGCGTTTGTGGCACTGAAGGGACGTTCAGGCAGCGGCAAGACGACGCTGTTGAATTGTTTGGCGGGGCTTGATAAACCAACTTCAGGTTCGGCGCTGGTGCTTGGGCATGACATCATGCAAATGAGCGATCAGGAGTTGACGGTGTGGCGACGCGAACAGATCGGGTTGGTCTTTCAGTCGTTCGGGTTGTTGCCCACGCTTTCAGCCTATGAAAATATTGAACTGCTGTTGCGCATCAAAGGTGACGAGTATGCGGCGCGGCATCAACGCGCGCTGGAATGTTTGGAGATCGTGGGCTTGAGCAAATGGAAGGATCATCGTCCGTATGAAATGTCGGGCGGACAGCAACAACGTGTGGCGATCGCCCGCGCGCTGGCGAACAAAGCCAAGCTGATTCTTGCCGATGAGCCCACCGGCGAACTTGATAGCAAAACCACCCGCGAATTGCTGACGTTCTTCCGTGAATTGATCGAGCAACAGCAGATCACAATGTTGATGGTTTCGCACGACGCATTGGTGGATGCGTATGTCCATCAGGTGTTGGTGTTGAAAGATGGTGTTGTTGAAAACACCGTTGGTTGAGTAGCCCTGAGCGATAGCGAAGGGTGTATCGAAACCAACAAGTTACAAGAAAGTATCTGTAATGAAAATCACTTTGCTTATTGGTGGTTTCGATACGCTGCTTCGCAGCTACTCAACCACCGGGTTATTTTGAAAATAAACTATGAGACGAATTCTCTCTTTCCTCTTTCTTCTTTCCTTCCTCCTCTCTGCTTGCGGAGAGCAAACAATCACGCCGGTTGTCACGGCTGAACCCACGAAAACCATTGACCTCGGTCCGGTCATTTACACCGACCCGGCGCAACCCGTCGAAGCGCGCGTGGAAGATCTACTCAAGCGCATGACGCTCGATGAAAAGATCGGGCAGATGACGCAAGTGGAAAAGAACAGCATTGCTCACGGTGACATTACCAAGTATTTCATTGGATCCATTCTGAGTGGCGGCGGCGGTTCACCTGCCAGTAATACGCCACAAGCCTGGTATGAAATGGTAGAGGGATTCCAACTTGAAGCTTTGGATACGCGTTTGGGCATCCCCATGATCTATGGCGTGGACGCAGTGCATGGTCACGGCAATTTGCTCAATGCAACGATCTTCCCGCATAACATTGGTCTGGGCGCAACAAACAATCCCGAACTGGTCGAAAAGATCGGGCGCGCCACGGCGGAAGAGATCCTTGCCACTGGCATCCCCTGGAATTTCTCTCCCGTGATCGCAGTGGTGCAGGATGTGCGTTGGGGACGCACCTACGAAGGTTTTGGTGAAGACACTGCGCTCGTCACTTCGCTCGGCACGGCATACATCAAAGGTATGCAGACCCTGGAAACCAGTGATGCAGCGACTCCGGGTCAATCCATTTTCACATTGGCAACGCCCAAACACTTTCTCGGCGATGGCGCAACGATCTGGGGTTCCTCACGCACAGAGCGCTATGAACTCGATCAGGGAAATATGCAAGTCCCTGAGGAAGTTGTGCGTGAGCTATATCTACCTCCCTACCAAAGTGCCGTGGACGCTGGTGCGCTCAACGTGATGACTTCCTTCAGCAGTTGGAAGGGCACGAAGATGCATGCCGAGCAATATTTGGTGAATGAAGTTCTTAAAGACGAACTCGGCTTCAATGGCTTCATCGTCTCTGACTGGCAAGCGATGGATCAGATCTACCCGGATGATTATTATGCGTCCATCGTGACCTCGGTCAACGCAGGCGTGGATATGAACATGGTGCCGTACGACTACATCACTTTCATTGACACAATGAAGACCGCCGTCAACAATGGCGACATCCCCGAGTCGCGCGTCGATGAGGCTGTGCGCCGCATCCTGCGCGTTAAGTTTGCTTTGGGCTTGTTCGAACGTCCCATGCCTGACGTGAAATATCAAGCGACTGTCCGCTCACGGGAACATTTGGATTTGGCACGACAGGCTGTCCGCGAGTCTTTGGTGTTGCTCAAGAATGAGAATAATGTTCTGCCGTTAAGCAAGGACACGCCAGTGATCTTCGTCGCTGGTGAAGGTGCAAATAATATTGGCTTACAATCCGGCGGTTGGACACTCGAATGGCAGGGTAAAAAAGGCAACGACAACGAAGGCACAACCATCTTCAGCGGACTCAGGTCAGCTGTCAACGCGGGGTCACAGATCGAATTCAACCGTGATGGTGATTTCAGTGAATTCAAAGACGCGGCTGGCAATCCCTTGCTCGCCGATGTAGGCATCGTTGTCCTCGCTGAGAATCCATACGCGGAAGGCGTCGGCGACCGTGCTGACATTTCATTGACCAATCAAGAACTGGAATTAGTATCCGCTGTAAAAAAACAAAGCAAGTCTGTGGTTGTCATTTTGCTTTCGGGTCGCCCACGCGTCATCACAAATGGACTTCCGTTGGCTGAGGCTTGGGTCGCAGCCTGGCTCCCCGGCACCGAGGGCGCAGGGATTGCCGATGTATTGTT
>CAZMQE010000028.1:13762-19688 GCA_964568115.1 uncultured Anaerolinea sp. | reverse complement strand
TCGAAACGCTGGCACTATGCCCTGCACATGCGCACGGCGGAAGTACTACGTCAGGAATTATTATCGAAGCATGGGGTCGTCGTCACTGACGTGCCCTATCATGTTCACGAAGAGAAGGAGTAACTATTATGAATTTTATTGTCGTAGGCTGTGGCCGTGTGGGCGCAGAATTGGCATATCACCTGTTTGCCAGTGGACATCAGGTTGTAGTGGTCGATAGCCGTAAAGAGTCTTTCAACCGTCTGCATCCTGATTTCCGCGGTCGTACGTTGGAAGGTGAGGGCTTGGCTGAAAGCGTGTTGGAACGTGCTGGTATTCGTGAAGCGGATGGTTTGGCGGCTGTCACGAACTCAGATACTTTGAATGCTGTTGTAGCCCATACGGCCATTACGTTCTATAACGTGCCGAATGTTGTTGCCCGTAATTATGACCCGAATCTGCGATCGGTCATCGAGGCATTCGGTTTGCAGACCGTTGGATCCACCTATTGGGGAGCGCAACGCGTAGAAGAGTTGTTAATTAACCCCTCGCAAAAAGCAGTCTATTCGGCGGGGAATGGTGAAGTGGAAGTGTATGAAATGCTGATCCCCGAAAGCTGGAGCGGTCATACGCTCGGTGAACTACTGGATTCGCTGAAGCAGTGCTTTCCGGTTGCCTTGTCACGGGCGGGTAGAGCGTCCCTGCCTGAGATGAATACCAAGTTGCAAACCGGTGACCTGCTCAATGTCAGTTCCACATTCGAAGGGATTGGCGCACTAACAGCGCGACTTTCTTCCAAGAAAGCGGAGGCGTAATATGTTCGTATTGATTGCAGGCGGCGGGCGCACCGGTGCGCGTCTTGCCAATTTATTGATCAACCAAAATTACAAAGTTCGCCTGATCGAAAACCGTCGCGAATTATTGACGCATTTGCATCAGGAATTGCCTACTGAAGTGATCTATGAGGGCAACCCGGTTGACCCCAGTGTCCTTGAAGCGGCTGGACTACGAGATGCGCATGTCGTAGCTGCCGTCACAAGTACCGATGCAACCAACCTGGTTCTATGTCACCTAGCCAAGACCATGTTCGATGTGCCACGTACGATTGCGCGTGTGAATAACCCGAACAACGCCTGGTTGTTCAACGAAAAATTCCAGGTGGATGTGGCTTTGAATTCAGCCGATGTGCTTGCACACCTGATCCAGGAAGAGATGTCCCTTGGGGATATGATGACGATCTTCAAGATCCGCCGCGGGCGTTACTCTGTGGTTGAAGAAAAAGTTCCCGCTGGAGCCAAGGGAATTGGCATCCAGCTCAAGGATATGGGGCTGGCGGAATATTGTGTGATCGCGGCAATTATCCGCGATGGCGTTATGACTCTGCCGCGTGGCGACAGCACTTTGCAGGAAGAGGACGAGATCATTGCGGTGGCAAGCACCGAAGGGGCTCAAAAACTGGCAGAGCTGTTGGCTCACCCGGTATACCCTGCGCGAAAAGGGAAGAAAGAATCGGAATAGAAACTGCCTGTTGGGCAGAGGCAAGCTTGGGCTTGGCGCGCAGCGGAATCGGTCCTGAATCCAAATTGACCGAATCAGAACCCTTACGGTATAATGTCGTGCCTATCTGAAAAGCAGTATTTGCTATTATTTTGAAATGAGGAACGAAGAATGACAAAACGTACGTATCAACCGAAGATCCGCCGCCGTTTGCGCGTGCATGGTTTCCGCAAACGCATGTCCACCGCCGATGGGCGTGAAGTGCTCAAGCGCCGCCGTTTGCGCGGTCGCCATAAATTGACTGTTACAGCCAACGAACACGTAAAAAAGGTTCGCTGGTAGTTAGCGCTTAGAGGCGCGGGTGCAGAGAAACTTCCGTCTGACCCGGTCTGAAGACTTCAAGCGGGTGCGGCGTGATGGTAAGTCCTATGCCCACCCGCTTGTTGTGTTGATTGTGCAGAACAACGACCAGCCGCGTGTGCGTGTGGGGGTTGCGGCGGGGAGGACTGTTGGAACCGCAGTTTATCGGAACCGGGCAAAACGCCTCTTGCGCGAAGTGATGCGGGGTCTGATCCCAGACATCGCACCTGGCTTAGACCTGATCTTGATCGCCCGTCCTGCGCTTGTGTCTGCCACGTTAGAGGATACTCAACGCGCCCTGCTCAACCTTTTACAGCGCGCAAAAGTTTTAACCCCCAAGCATGAATCCTGAATTTCACCTGCATGACTATTCCAATGAACCGCGTTTGCGCGACCTGCCGCGCACACTTTGGAATGTGCCGCGCATTGCCGTGTTGGCTCTTTTCCGTCTCTACCAAATGACAATTTCAAAGGGGATCCCTGCAAATACCTGCCGGTTTTATCCATCCTGTTCGCATTATGGATATCAGGCAGTGTATAAGTATGGCGCATTCAAAGGATCAGCCATGGCAATTTGGCGTGTGCTGAGATGTAACCCGTTTAATCCCGGGGGTTACGACCCCGTTCGATAGGAGTAAGGTTTTTCAATGAGAAAGAAAATTTTGTTAATTGTCCTGGCTTTGCTGGCTGTTGTGTTGCTGAGCGGATGCACAGGCTCCACCAGTTGGTTTGGACTATCAGCCTCAGGCGATGTGGCTTATATTGCGAATAATACGGCTGTGCATGCCATTGACCTGAAAACCGGCGCGGAATTGTGGAATTTCTCCGGCGAGAAATCCAGTGGTTTTTCGTTAGGCAAAAGCCCGAAGTTATTTGATGTAAGCCCGGTGGTCACTGAAGATGGCTTGGTGATTATCCCCAGCTCCGGCAATGATCATGCCATGTTCGCTGTAGACCCCAAAGACCTGGTTGATGGCAAGATCCCAACGCCGAATATCGCCTGGAAATTTACGGGTGCCAAAGGACATTGGATCGCGGCACCCTTGATCGTGGGCGGACATTTGTTCGCTCCCAACTCTGATGGGAATATCTACGTGCTTGATATGAATGACGGCAAGTCAGTGAAAGAAGCCTTCAAAGTCATTGAGCCGTTCAAAGATATCGCTGGACAACCTGGTCGCTTCTGGGCACAACCAGTCAGCGATGGCAAACGTCTGTATGTTACTTCTCTGGATCATAGTGTTATTGCAATTGACCTGGAAACATATGCCATCGTATGGCATGAAGACCTTGGCGGTGCCATTCCGGGGGGGGCTGTGTTCGGTGCCGACGGCATGTTGTATGTCGGTTCGTATGCCAAGCAACTTGAAAGATTTGACCCCGCTACCGGCAAACACGAAGCGGTGTTGAGTACCAACGGCTGGATCTGGGGTACACCCGTAGCTGATGGCGATAACCTGTACTTTGGCGATGTAAACGGATATTTCTATTCTTATAATACAAAAGACGGCAAACTAAATTGGGAGCCGGTTAAGTTGGATGAATCGATCACTGCCAGCCCTCTGGTTTATACGGATGGTGTCCTGGTGGTGGCGGAATCTGGGGTTGTTTATTTTGTGGATGGTGCCGGGGATGTAAAAGTGTGGCATGCCGCGCCTGCCAAGGGCAAAGCCTACACTACGCCTGTATCTGCGGATGGATATGTGCTTGTCTCCTATATTGAAGCAGATTATTATTTGATCGCCCTGGATAAGGATGGCGATCAAAAATGGACTTTCCCCGCCGGAAAGTAAAGAGAACCTATGAAGAATACGAACAATAAAACACCTGTGCAACAACAACCGCCACAACCCGCTCAATTGCCTCAGGGCTTTTCCACCGAAACTCTGAAGACCGTTGCGGTCATTGCAGTGCTGGTGCTGGCATTTACGAATTGGAGTGCCGTGATCGGCATTATGGTCAACGCGATGATATTTATTTATCGGGTCGTTGGACATAACTTTGGAATTGCGATCATTCTATTCACGATCCTGATCCGTGTGGTGACGTGGCCCCTCAATGCCCAACAGATGAAGGGCGCGACTGCCATGCAGGAAATGCAGAACGATAAGGAATGGCAGGCAATTCAAAAGAAGTATGCCAAGGATAAAGAGAAGCTGGCTCAGGAACAGATGCGCATTTATCGCGAGAAGGGCATTAATCCCTTTGGCTCTTGTTTACCGACTCTGATTCAGTTCCCGATCCTGTTCGCTCTGATTCCCACCATCACTTATGCCATCGGTTCCACGCCGTTGAGCTTGTTGAAACTCTCGCGTAGCGCGTATGAGATTCAAAATGTGGCATCCCTGTTGCCACTCAATAGCAAATTCCTGTGGATGGATCTTGGTTTGCCCGAGCGCACCCTCTTGCTTGGTTTTAGCATTCCAGTGTTGGCTTTGATCGTGGGCTTGACCACCTATGTCCAAACCAAGTTGACCATGCCACCCGCTGCCGACCCCAACGACCAGGCGGCACAGACCAGTAAGATGATGGGCATTTACATGCCCGTTATGCTCTTTTTCTTCTCACTCAATTATGCTTCGGGCCTCGCGGTGTATTTTATTACAAGCAACCTGTTAGCCATTGCGCAATACGCAATGATGGGCAAGGTGAATTGGCGTAATCTATTACCGGGTGGTCAGAAGAAATAAACCAAGGAGGCGGGCATGAACGAAAAAACCACACTTGAGATCATCGCACCCACTGTTGAAGAAGCTCTCTCTCAAGGGCTGGCGCAACTGGGTCTGACTGCCGATGCGGTCAGTGTTGAAGTGTTGGATGCTGGCAACAAAGGCTTGTTCGGATTGGGCAAGCCGCAGGTCCGTGTTCGGTTGACGGTGAATCCGCCGCCGGGAAGCGTGCCGCCTGTCAGCGAGGTGAAGGAAGTTCGGACGGAACCAGCTGCCCCGAAGAAGGAAGCGAAGCGCGTCGAGAAAAAATCCGAACCTGTCGCTCGGACTCAAGAGAAGCCTGTTGCCGTCATCAAAGAGACTGAATCCCAGCCTGAGCATGATCCTATTCTCGATCGTACAGAAGCAGTGGTTTCCAAATTATTGCACTTGTTAAATCTTGAAGCGCAGGTCTCAGCGCATTATGGTGCGCCCGGGCGCGATGAACGCCGCAACATTAACGTGGATATTCGCGGCAATGACCTGAGTGTTTTGATCGGACGCCGTTCTGAAACCTTGAGCGCGTTTCAATATGTGGCTTCGTTGATCATCGGCAAAGAGACCGGGCAGTTCGTGCAATTGACCGTGGACGTGGAAGGTTATCGTGACCGCCGCGAGAAGCAGTTGGTGCAAATGGCGAAACGCATGGCGGAGCAGGTTGCCAAAAGTGGACGTCGTCAGACGCTCGAACCGATGCCCTCTGATGAACGCCGCATCATTCATATTGCCCTGCGCGATCACCCCGATGTGACCACCGAGAGCACTGGCGACGACCCGTATCGCAAAGTGACGATCGTTCCAAAGAACGCCTAACCAAGTAGAGCGAGATAATTATCTCGCTCTACTTTTTTCTCACGGTATAATTCATGCATGCTCAACCCTGTCGCCATCGAGCCAGTGGATTATCTCGTGATCGGGCATGTTGCCCATGACCTGACTCCCGATGGCTGGCGTTTGGGTGGGACAGTGGCTTACTCGGCATTGACCGCGCACGCGCTCGGTTTGCGGGTTGGGGTGGTGACCGCTGCGGGCAGGGAAACATCCCTCGCTGCACTGAATGAAATTCCGGTGATCTCCATCGAATCCCCGCAAAGCACAACTTTTGAAAATATTTACACCGAGCATGGACGTGTTCAATACCTGCGAGCGCAAGCCGCCCGACTTGATTTTTCTTATGTTCCTGAGATCTGGCGTCGGGCGTCTGTTGTGCATGTGGGTCCCATTGCAAATGAGATCGATGTGGTATTGCCGAATGATTTTGCGCCAGTGTTGTTTGGCATAACTCCGCAGGGCTGGATGCGCCAGTGGGCTGAAGATGGGCGTGTCGCGCGCAGTGCATGGCAAGACGCTGAATTGGTTTTGCGTAAAGCAGGCGCCGTTGT
>CAZMQE010000028.1:0-13662 GCA_964568115.1 uncultured Anaerolinea sp. | reverse complement strand
CATTCGGTGACCCGTGTTGGCTTGAATGGGATCCCAACACTGCAAGAGATCGAAGCAAGCCTGATGGAAGTTTTGCATTAGGGACCCCTTTGGTTTCGATTCGCCCTTCTAAGAACCTTCGGGCAACTCGACCACCAATCGTAAATCTGAAATCAAAAATCGGAAATCAAATGACTCGTATCTATACTCTCGTCAATCAAAAAGGCGGCGTCGGCAAAACCACCACCGCTATCAACCTCGGAGCTTATCTTGTAAAGCTAGGCAAAAGCGTGCTGGTGGTGGACCTCGACCCGCAGGCAAATGCCACCTCCTCCCTCGGCGTGGACAAACGCGCTGTGCAAGCCAGCACCTATGATGCCCTGCTCGCAGGTGATGTGCCGGTTGCGTCCATTCTGTACAATGAACGCCTCCAGATCTCACTGCTCCCCTCCTCGCCCGCGCTGGCTGGTGCCGAGATCGAACTCGTTGATGAAATGGGGCGCGAGTTCAAACTCAGAAAAGCGCTTGAATCTTTGGATGGAAAGTTCGATTACATCCTGATCGATTGCCCGCCCTCGCTTGGAATTTTAACCGTCAATGGACTCGTCGCTTCGCGCGACGGGGTGCTTGTTCCTGTTCAATGTGAGTATCTTGCCCTCGAAGGTCTCGGTCAAATCTCGCAAACGATCGAACGCGTCCGTTCGGTGTTGTTTCCCGAATTGCGGGTGCGCGGCGTGATCCTGACCATGTTCGATCCGCGCACGAATCTTTCTGCGGATGTGGTCAAGGAAGTCAGCAATCACTTCCCTGGTCAGGTTTTCAAGAGTGTGATTCCGCGCAGTATCCGCCTTGCAGAAGCACCCTCATATGGACTACCCATCTCTGCTTACGCACCCACTTCGGTTGGCGCCAAGGCATACGAATCTCTCGCCAAAGAATTGCTCGTTGGTGACGGAAAATAGATTTCTTTGTAGGGGCGGAGCAACGCTCCGCCCCTACCCATTGTAAGGAGTAACACATGCCCCCACGTTCCGGTCTCGGCAAAGGACTCGACGCTCTCATTCCCGGAGGATCACAACCTGTATCCACCAGCGCCAGCGGTGTGACCCAGGTTGCTGTTGATCTGATCCAGCGCAATCCGCGTCAGCCGCGCGAAAAATTTGATATCAACGAACTCGAAAATCTGGCGGCTTCGATCCGTGAGCATGGCGTTATTCAGCCGTTGATCGTCGCTCCCGGCAAGAATGGCGTCTACATTTTGATCGCCGGTGAACGTCGTTTACAAGCCTCGCGCAAAGCGGGTTTGAAGACTGTGCCCGTTGTCATCCGCAATGCCACCGACCAGCAATTGCTGGAACTCGCGATCATTGAAAACGTCCAGCGTGCAGACTTGAACGCCATTGAAGAAGCCGAAGCCTATCAGAACATGGCGAAGGAATTCAAGATGTCACATGAGGTGATCGCGCAACGCGTGGGCAAGAGTCGTGTGGCAGTGACCAATACCATGCGTCTATTGGATGCATGTGCCGCCGTGAAGCAGGCCTTGGTTGATAATCGCATTACAGAAGGTCATGCGCGCGCCATGCTGGCGCTCACCACCGCCAAGGCGCAGGAAAATTTATTGAACACGGTCGTCAACCTGGACCTGAGCGTGCGTCAGACCGAAGCGTTGGCGCGCAAATATTCAGGGCAGAAACCCGCCACGAAAAAGAAATCAGCCTCCAGCGCGGACGTGACCGATATCGAAAAAAAGCTGCGCTCCAGTTTGGGGACGAAGGTCGCACTCAAGTACGGCAAAAAAGGCGGCACGGTCACCATCTATTATTATTCCGATGAAGAACTGGATACATTGCTGGAAAAATTGACATAACTTATATACTCCTGTCGGGGCTTAGCCCCGACAGGAGCAAGAGCAAACCATGAAACTCCTCTACAACGCCCACATCCATACCCAAAACCCATCACAGCCCACAGCATCCGCACTTGTCGTTGACCGCGAACAGATCATAGCAGTCGGCAATGCGGATGATTTATTGAATCAATATCCCCACGCTGAAAAACAGGATATGCACGGGCGCTTTATCTTGCCCGGACTCACGGATGCCCATTTGCATCTCAAGTTTTATGCATTGTCTTTGCAAAAGATCGATTGCGAAGTTGATACCAAAGATGAATGTTTACGCCGGGTCGCCGAGCGCGCTCAAAAAGCCAAACCTGGCGAGTGGATTCTCGGTCACGGTTGGAATCAAAATGTCTGGGGGGTGTGGCCCACTGCCAGCGAACTCGATGCGATTGCCCCGCACAATCCTGTGTACCTTACAGCGAAATCACTGCATGCCGGGTGGGCAAATACCAGTGCCTTGAAACTTGCCAATATTACTGCTCAAACTTCCGATCCGCACAATGGACAGATCCAACACGCCGCAAACGGCAGTGTCACGGGCGTCTTGCTTGAGACCGCCATGGAACTGGTTGAGAGTGTGATCCCTGAACCATCCATCACAGAAATTGCCGATGCCATCGAAAAAGCGCAACCCATTCTGTGGAAGATGGGACTTACCGGTGTGCATGATTTTGATCGCCGCGATGCCTTCCTCGCGTTGCAGCAACTGCACCTGCAACACAAACTCAAACTGCGCGTGCTGAAAAATATTCCCGTAGAGTTGTTGAACGAAGCGCATGCCTTGGGGCTGCGTGGTGGCTTCGGCGATGATATGCTGCGCATCGGCAATGTCAAAGTGTTCATGGATGGCGCCCTTGGTCCGCATACCGCTGCGATGTTCCAGCCATATGCGGGCGAAGAAAGCAATCGCGGCATTCTCAACATGGATGGCGAAGAACTTTTTGAGCATGGGCGCAAAGCCGCGCAAGTTGGGCTGGGCATGACCGTCCACGCCATCGGTGATCGTGCCAATCATGAAGTGCTCAATGCGTATGAACAACTGCGCAACTACGAAACCGAAAATCATCTGCCGCACATGCGGCATCGCATCGAGCACGTACAAGTCGTGCATCCCGATGACGCGCCGCGCCTGGCGCAACTCAACGTGGTGGCTTCGATGCAGCCCATCCACGCCACCTCCGATATGTTGATGGCTGATGCATTTTGGGGTGAACGCGCACGGCTGGCGTACGCCATGAAAACGCAATTGGATTTCGGCGCGCCGCTGGCGCTGGGGTCCGATGCGCCGGTCGAATCGCCCAATCCGTTTTTGGGAATTTACGCCGCTGTCACTAGACGCCGCGCCGACGGTTCGCCCTCAGCCGAGGGCTGGTACGCCGAACAAAGATTATCCATGGCTGAGGCTTGGGCTGGCTATACCCTTGGTGCCGCCTACGCTGCTTACATGGAAGACCGCTTGGGTCGCCTCGCTCCAAACCACCTAGCGGACCTAATCGTTCTTGAGAAAGACCCCTTCATCTGCAACCCAAATGATTTGCTTACGCTTGAATCATCGGCTACAATGATAGGCGGAGAATGGGTCTATATTTCGCGCTGACATCGTGCCCGACGGGTAGCAGAATGTCGATTGCATGTAGGAGACACGAAGTCGAAGCGCTTCTGTTGAGTTGAAAACCTATGACACAATCATTATCAAAACTCACACCTGAAATGCTTGTCCCGCGTATGGGGGATTACCTCGTTCAAAAGGGGTTGATCACGGATGAGGATCTAAAGAAAACCCTCGATTATCAATTGGAACAAAATACTAAAGGCAATGCGATGCTGCTTGGACAGGCATTAATTGACCTGAAATTGATCGAACGTTCCGAGCTTGACCAGGCCGTGACCGAACAAATTTTGCAGCTGCGCTCTGCTTTGCAGGCGGCAAACCGTACCCTTGAACGCCGTGTCGAAGAACGCACTGCGGAACTGCAAAAAGCGCTTGAACGCGTTTCTGAACTTAGCCAGCTCAAAGCCAATTTCATCTCCAATATCTCCCACGAACTACGCACCCCGCTTACACATGTCAAAGGCTATATTGAGTTGATGATCACAGAATCGTTGGGGCAAATTACAGAGGAGCAAAAGCATGCCCTGCAAGTCAGCCAACAGTCAACGGGCAAGCTCGAAGCCCTGATCGAAGATTTGATCATGGTCTCGCTGGCGTCGCGCGGCGAGTTGAGCATCAAGCAGGACAATGTAGATATTCAGCGGATCGCGAACCTGGCTGTGAAATCATTCATGGGCAAGGCGGCTGAACGCGGCATCAATCTCCATGGGGTCATCGATGATGTACCTCTTGTGCAGGTGGATTCGCAGAAAATAGCCTGGGTGATGCAACAGCTCCTCGATAACGGAATCAAATTCACGTCTTCGGGTGGCAGCGTGATTCTCAGTGTCAAGCGCGAGGGAGAGAATCTGGTTATCGTCTCCGTTACTGATACCGGCATCGGTATCCCACCCAGTCAATTGAGCGATATCTTCGAACCGTTCCATCAATTGGATGGCTCGTCCACCCGGCGCTTTGGCGGCACAGGGCTGGGGCTTTCACTGGTGCGGCAGATCATTGAAGCGCACGGCTCCATGCTCGAAGTGCAGTCTGTGGAAGGGCGTGGCACCACATTTAAGTTCCCTTTGCTGGCTGTAGCGAGCGAAAAATAAATTATGGATAAGCAGGCGTTTTCATACTTCCAGGAATTGTTGAATATCGTAATTGAAGCAGGCGATATGCGCAAAACGGCTGAAGAATTTCTTGCCGCGTTGCGCCAACAATTTGTGTTTGATAACGTTGCTGTATACCTTCAAGATGAAGTAACCGGCGGATTGGAGATCGTTTACGCGCGAGCGGTAGGGCGTGCCAAGAATGCCGAAGCAGATGCTGATTGGGGTGAGACTTTTGCTGGTCAGGTACTTGCCAATGGGGAGTTGTTATTACAATATCCCGAACCCGGCGCTTCGCCGGAGGACCGTTTAAGTCAGGCGTATTTACTGGGCATCCCATTGCGGAATGATGGCTTGATCAGTGGCGCTTTGGTGTTCGTGCGCTTTGGTGGTCCCGCTTATGAGCCGGGGCACATTACGGTGGCACAACTTGCCGCAGACCTGCTTTCGGTCATGTTCGAGCGCACAGCCTGGAAGAAAATGCAGAGGGAATTACGTGAGCTGAAAATGCAAATGCAATTGCAGGAGGATTTCGTCAGCACGATCTCGCATGAGTTGCGTACGCCGCTTGGCTTTATCAAAGGTTACAGCACCAGCCTGTTAAGAAAAGACACATCATGGGATGAAGAAACGACCCAGGAATTTTTAACGATCATTGACGAAGAAGCAGATCGGCTTTCCCTGTTGATCGAGAACGTCCTGGAATCCGCGCGCCTGCAAAGCAAGACGCTCCCGCTTCGGTTCCAACCCCTGAGGCTGGATGCCGTTCTACGCGATGTCGCCACCCGTTTGCGTGCGCGTTACAAAGACTTGGATGTTAACATGGATTTGCAAACCACCCAGCCCATTCATGGCGATGGTGTCCGTATTGCACAAGTCTTTGATAATCTATTTACCAATGCCATTAAATATGCGCCGGGTTCGGCGATCGATGTAGTGCTTCGTCAAACGAAAGAGAAGGCGGTGGTTCAACTCAGGGATCATGGTCCCGGCATTCCAAAAGAGTCCCTGCCTTTGATTTTTGAACGTTTCTATCGCGCCCGCAGCGAAAAAGCCACCGGCACCGGTCTCGGACTTTTCATCTGCAAGCAAATTATTGATGCACATCGTGGTAAGATTTGGGCAGAATCTACCCTGGGTCAGGGAACCACATTTTTCATCGAACTGCCCATGAATCCTATTAATTAACCTGGAGGAGTTCTATATGGCAAAACGCATTCTCATTGTGGATGACGAACCCCGTTACCTGCGCCTGTTGGAAGCCAACCTGAGAACGGAAGGTTACGAAGTGGTCACTGCCCAGGATGGCGCTCAGGCTGTCGATGTTTTTTCCGGTCAGCCGATCGATCTCGTATTGATGGATGTGATGATGCCCAAGCTGGATGGCTTTGGTGCCACCCAACGCATCCGCGAATTTTCCAGCACCCCCATTATTATTCTCACTGCCAAAGGCGATGAACAGGATCGTGTGCGCGGGCTTGATCTCGGCGCAGATGATTATCTTGTCAAACCATTCTCCGCTACTGAATTGCTGGCGCGTGTACGGGCTGTGCTGCGGCGCGCGCAACCGGCTGGCGAGGTAGGCGGTCAATCCCGTTTCTTTACACACGAGAATCTTAAGATCGATTTCGCCCGCGCCGAAGTGTGGAAGGGTGAAACCCCGGTCTCGCTTTCTGCTACGGAATATCGCCTGCTCTTGCAGTTCGCTCACCATGTCGGCAAGATCATGTCATCTGAGGAACTGTTGACCAGCGTCTGGGGACCTGAATACCGCACAGACAAGGAAATTCTCTGGGTTAGTATTGCCCGCTTGCGTCAAAAATTGGAAGACGATGCGCATACACCCAAACATATCGTGACCCGTTCCGGTCTCGGTTATCTAATGCCGCCCATTGAAGAATGAGCGGATAAGGAGGCAGCTGTGGTTGGTAAAAAAATTCTGATCATGGATGAGAACGAAGCCAGCCGCAAGTTCCTTTCTAACCTTCTGCGCCAGAAACAATTTGAAGTGCTTGAAGCCCCATCGGGCAAGGAAGCCTTGATCGTTGCCTGGCGTGACGCACCGGATCTGATTCTGTTCGATCCGGTGTTGTCTGACGTCAGTGACGGGGAATTTATTCAAAAATTACGTCATAACCCGCGTACCGCCAAAACACCTATTGTTGCACTTTCAAGTGATCCCAGACCCGCCCGCAAAGAAGCCTGCCTAAGTGCAGGTGTGAATGATTATCTGATCAAGTCGTCTGAAATGCTTCAGAAGCTTGATGGAGTTCTTGAGCGTCTCTTCGACGTACAACCTCCAACGGAAGCTATCAGTAGCGTTGCGCGTGAGAAAGGTCTATTGATCGTCTTTCTTAGCGCCAAGGGCGGCACAGGTACATCCTCATTGTGCGCCAATCTCGCGATGAATATCAAGACTCTTCAACCTGAGTCAAGCGTGGTGGTCGCAGATCTGGTTCTGCCCATCGGTTCCATTGGGCAGATCGTTGGCTATACCGGGAAATTAAATCTCGCCTCGCTGTCCGAACTCCCACCCGCGCAAACCAATGCCGATTACATTCGCCAAAACTTGCCCGAACCGGAATTATGGAAATTCCAATTGTTGGCTGGTTCCCCTGATCCGCAACACGGAAATAGCCTTAAAGGTGACCGCATTGAACAGCTCGTGGATGTGATCCGCGCCTCATACGATTTCATCATTCTGGACATCGGGCGTTCACTCTCACGCATCAGCCTGCCTCTGATCCAACAAGCCGACCTCATCGCTGTGATCGTTTCCACTGACCAAAGCACCATCCACCTGACCAAGACCGTCTGGGAATACCTGCAAGCACAAGGCATTGAAGATCAAAGTATCTATGCCATCTTGAACCGCGCGGTCGGGTTGGAAGGCTTGACCAAAACCGAAGCGGAGGGGATTATTGGCATACCGATCAAAACGATGATTCCCTACATGGGGAGTAACTTTACGTTAGCCAATAACCTTAACCAACCCATCACCACCAAATATCCCAAAGATACAGCCTCGATCGTCCTCAAAGAGGCGGCAGAAAATATGGTGAAACTAGCCCGGCGCCAGCGTGCCCGCTAAATTGCCTAATGAAAGTGAAAGGTAGTTTCAAGTCCAAGTAGACTAAACTTTAAAGATAAGTTTATCCAAATTAATGAGTGACAGAAGACTGTTGTACGGTTTCATTCTTACTGCTGACAGGCAGAGTATCCAAGGAGAGGTAACATGACCATTGAATATGATGAAAAGGGAAAGATATTTACTGATATTGTCTCGAAGGTCGCCATCTATGCCACGGTCCAAACGACCATGCATATGCTGCGCGGGCGTATCCATGTCCGCCGGGATCAACGTATTATTGATGAACTCGATATCAACGAGAATTTTATTGCCATTACAGATGTAACTGTTCTGGGTGCCGATGGGCAGACCCTTTTTCAGGTACCCTTTCTGGCAGTGCGCAGGTCGCATATTGTTTGGGTTATCCCTGAACAAAAATCAGGTGAGGAGAATTAATCGTAATGGCTACCCCGCTTTCATCCAATTTCAGACAGCTCACTTCAGCTGATCTACTCAAATTTAAAAAATACCTTGCTGAGAATATCAGCCGTTCTCTGGAAGGTGAAGTCTTACAGCTTGGCGACCGTGCCGAGATCGTGAAGCAACGCCTTAACGATATGTATGTTCAGTCCAAAGTGACCCTGCCTGAAGATATTCGTAAACAAATTTTCAATGAAATCTTGGATGAGATGACAGGCTTCGGTCCCATTCAACCTTTATTGGATGACCCTGAGGTCAGCGAAGTGATGGTGAATGGTCCCAAGAAGATCTTTGTTGAAAGAGGCGGCAAGGTAACAAAAAGCGGCATTACCTTTGACGATGACGATCATGTGGAAAGGATCATTGACCGTATTATTTCGCCTCTGGGTCGGCGGGTGGACGCGGACAGCCCTACAGTGGATGCGCGCCTGCCGGATGGCTCCCGTGTCAATGCGGTCATACGCCCGGTTGCCATTGATGGACCCTGCATCACGATCCGAAAATTCAAAAAAGACAAACTCACGATCGATCAACTTGTGGCTTTTGGTTCGTTGACCCAGAATATGGGCGATTTTATCCGTGCCTGTGTGCTTGCGCATTTGAATATCGTTGTTTCAGGCGGCACCGGTTCAGGGAAAACCACCCTGCTGAATGTGCTTTCCAGTTTTATTCAGGAGAATGAACGCATCATCACGATTGAAGACGCGGCGGAATTGCAATTACAACAGGATCATGTCCTGCGTATGGAAACAAAAGTGGCAAATGTGGATGGCAAGGGCTCGGTGTCGATCCGTGATCTGGTGCGTAACTCCCTGCGTATGCGCCCGGACCGCATCATTGTCGGTGAATGTCGTGGTGGTGAAACCCTGGATATGTTGCAAGCCATGAACACCGGTCACGACGGCTCTTTGACCACACTGCATGCCAACACCCCGCGCGATGCTTTATCTCGTATGGAAACCATGGTGCTGATGGCGGGTATGGATCTGCCGCTTAAAGTTGTGCGCCAGCAAATTGCCTCGGCTGTAGATCTCATTATTCAGCAAACCCGCTTGAAGGATGGCGCCCGCAAAGTGACTGCGATCACTGAAGTGGTTGGCATGGAAGGCGACACCGTGGTGCTTACGGATATCTTCAAATTTGAACAAACCGGTGTGGGTCCCAATGGCAAGATTCTAGGCGAACTAAAACCGACTGGTATCCGCCCGGTGTTTGGACCCAAGTTGGATGCGGCTGGCATGAAGCTTGGCGCTGAGATCTATATGCTGGCGGGTGGCGCCTCGAGTTTTAGTAACCGGCGATAACGGGATATAATCGGTCAAGTTGAGGAACCATGATCATAAAATCCCAAATTGCGATTCGCTCAAAGACGCTTGGCTTATTAATTCGCGATGCCCGCACGACTGCACGCAGAAACGTGACAGAATGCGCCCAGGCAATGGGCGTGAAGCCCGGTATTTTCCGCGCGTATGAAGAAGGACGCCGCGCTCCCTCCCTGCCGGAGTTGGAAGCCTTGGTTTATTTTTTGGATCTGCCCATCGATCATTTTTGGAGCAAGGAAATAAAATCGGGCAAGCCATTGCCGCATGAGAATTTGGACCTGCCCAAACTCCTTTCGGTGCGCCAGCGTAAGATCGGTGCCTTGCTGCGACAGAGTCGCATGAATGCTTCGATCTCGATCCGCAACCTGGCGAGCGAGACTGGTATTTCGGGTGCGCGCATCAAAGCCTATGAGTTAGGCGAACGCCCCATGCCCCTGCCAGAATTGGAAGCCTTGATCAAGGCTTTGGGCGGTAGGGTTGAATCTTTCTTTGACCGGACCGGTCCCATTGGACAATGGTTAACGAACGAGGAAGCGATCCGCGATTTTCTGGAATTGCCACTGGAGCTTCGCCAGTTCGTTGCCATGCCGGTGAACCGACCCTACCTGGAATTGGCGATGAAGCTGAGCAACATGTCCAGGGATAAGTTGCGCTCGGTTGCGGAAGATCTGTTGGATATTACATTCTAAGGTTATTTTATGGATGCCAAAACACTTGCCGAACAGGGCAAACAAGAATATGCAAAAGGGGCATTTGGAGTTGCCGCCGATCTATTTTCACAAGCCGCCCAGGCATACGATAGTGCTCAGGATGAATTAAATGCCGCCGAGATGAAGAACAACCAAAGTGTGGCATTATTGAAGGCGGGTAAGGCTGAAGCTGCATTGCACGCCACCGATGGAACGGAAGAAATATTTCTAAAAGCCGGTGACCAGAAACGGCAGGGCATTGCGATCGCCAATCGCGCTGCTGCTCTGGAAGGGCTCAAAAAATACAACGAAGCGATGGAAGAATACAATCGCGCCGCGGTTATTTTTGAAGAGATCGGCGAAGGCGATATGCATTCTGTGGTGAGGAAAGCCACTGCCGAGATCTTCCTCAAGCGCGGTTATATCGGCAATACCCAGATGGATGTGCTCGACTCTTTACGACTAGTTGAAAAACCCACATTGACACAACGCTTTCTGAAGTTCCTGATGCGCTTGGGCTTTTTTAACCCTCAATAAACATTTCACTCCCTTCACCCCAAGGTGCATAGTGATCACTTCCCTGGTTCGCCCGGCTAACCTTGATGACCATCAAAAATTATCGAACCTGATCTTTTTTGAAACACGTCTGCATCGACACCTGGATTGGCGCTCACCGCTCGATTGGTTGGGCGCTCCGTTCTATTGGGCATTGGATGATGGTCGGCAGATCACTGCCGCGCTGGCATGCCCGGTGGAAGTGCCGGGGATCGCCTGGGTGCGTTTGTTCGTTCATTCGGGTGCCTGGTCTGCTGAGAACGCCTGGAATTTGATCTGGCAAACGGCGCGAGATGAAATTGCCCAGGCAGGTGGGGCGCGTGTGGCTGTGATCGCCATGCAACCCTGGTTGCGGCAGATCTTGGGTGCCAGTGGTTTTAAAAACATCCAGCAGATTGTCATGCTTGAGTGGCAGTATCAGCCCTGGGCTGGGGGTGAACCGCAAGGCGTCCACATTCGCAGGATGACCGAGGCAGATCTGCCCGCTGTTACAAGGACGGATGCTGCATCCTTTGATCCGCTGTGGCAGAACTCGTTGGAGACCCTGCAAAAGGCATTTGCGCAATCCCTGATCGCAACGGTGGCAGAGAACGCGGACGGAGTCATCGGTTATCAATTGAGTACGGGCGGTGGTCAGCGGGCGCATTTAGCGCGTTTGGCTGTGCATAAAACCATGCAGGGACGCGGTGTGGGCCGGGCGTTATTGGGGGATCTTTTTGCGAAATTGGTGAATGACAGTATCTTCAAGTTAAGCGTGAATACTCAAAGTGATAACGCGGTTTCTTTGAGTCTGTATCAGAAAATGGGATTCTATCGCACCGGCGAGCAGTATCCGGTTTATGTTTTTGATGTTCCAGCTTATCCGTAGAGATCAAGGAGAAAATATGACCGCTCGAAAAGATTCGATGATCATTAATTCACTTGTGCGTCAGGCATTGACCTCAGCCCAGGAAGTGATGGGCGATCATGGCTTGACCACGGTGCTGAAGACCTGTGGGCTGGAGCGTTTCGTGGGTAATTATCCGCCGAACAATCTTGAGCCAGCCATTCAGGCTTCGCAGTATGCAAAATTTAACGAAGCCATCGAAGCGTTCTATGGACGCGGCGGCAAGGGTATTTTGCGGCGCATTGGTAAGGCGTCGTTTCAGTATGGGGTGCGTGAGCAATCTGCCCTGCTCGGTGTGGCAGGCGTGGCGTTGAAGTTGTTGCCCGAAAGACAGCGTATTAAATTTATTCTGAATGGTATGGCAGATGCCTTGAAGAAAAGTAATCCCGAAGTGAATGCCTGGGTGGATGAGAGCGGCGACAAGCTTGCCTATATTGAGTCCACGTGTGCGATCTGCCATAGCCGTGAAAGTACCACGCCGATCTGTTATTTGTATGTCGGTTCTGTCGGTGAAGCGGTGTTGTGGGCAACTGGCAGGGAGTTTGAAGTGACTGAAACACACTGCCTCGCCAGGGGTGATGAATATTGTAGATTTGAAGTTGGAGAGGCACGCGCGTGAGTGAGATCAAATTTTCCAGCCGCATCCTGCGGCGTTTTGCAGAAACGATCGCGCTTGAATTGGGCGCAGATCAATTCAGTGCGATGTTGTCCCTGGCGAACCTGCCAGCGGAATGGAAGACCCCCGATGCTTTCCTGAAATTGAATCCGTATGATTCTGCGCATGTATATGCCGCACTGCAGACCGCCATGCGCACCTATTTCGGGCGCGGCGCGCGCGGTGTGTTGCTGCGTGTGGGTCAGAGATTATGGCACAATCTTTTGGATGACGCGGCGCTTGGCATCAAGGCGCAGGCGGCTGTGGTGAAGCGCTTGCCGCTCGCCTCGCGCCGCAAACCGACCCTTGAGCTGCTTGCCAAATTCATGGGCGCCCAATCTGGCGACATTGCGGTTCATACCCTGGATATGGACCTGCTCTTCGTAGATAACGCTTCGCCTTCCACGCATGATCAAAGTGAGCCCAGCCCAATTTGTTTTGTAACGCAGGGCTTGCTCCGGGAAAGTCTCTTTTGGGCAACGGGCAAAGCTTATGATGTTGATGAAATCCATTGCAAGGCGCAAGGCGAACATGCCTGCGAATTCAAGATCACCGGAGGGTGATGATGAAAACTTTTGAATCAAAGTTTGAGGGGCAGGATGGTTTGGCTTTTTATGTCCAAGGCTGGGAGCCGGACGTACAACCGAAGGCAGTCGTCGCCCTCGTGCATGGACTCGGCGAACATATCGGGCGTTACGCCCACGTGGGTAAAGCGTTGACCGATGCTGGGTATGTGCTGGTCGGTTTTGATCTGCGTGGTCACGGCAAGACCGTCAGTGCACGCGGACATTTCCCATCATTGAATGTAGTGATGCAGGATATCCGTCAGTTCTTTCAATTCATTTCGCAGCGTTATCCCAGTTTGCCGCAATTTTTGTACGGACACAGCCTCGGCGGATTATTATCTCTCACGTATGCCACTCAAAACAAGGTGGGGATAAAAGGTGTGATGGTCACCGGTGCGGCGTTGCGTTCGGCGCTTCAGGAACAGAAGGCAAAGATCGCCATGGCAAAAATACTGGGAACATTAGCTCCTGCCGCGACCATTCCAAGCGGACTGGATGCTACAACCGTCTCCCGCGATAAAACCGTTGTAGATAAATATGTGAATGACCCGTTGGTGCATGGTAAGACCAGCCTTGGACTGGGTAAATCTGCCTTGGCAGCTATTGACCTGTGCTTTGCGCGTGCCGCAGAATTTGCTTATCCCTTGTTGATCATGCACGGCAAAGATGACAAACTTACCTATCCTAGCGGTAGTGCGGATTTTGCAAAGCTGGCTGGCGAAAAGAATAAAGATATTACTTTGAAGCTTTGGGATGGTATGTATCATGAGATCCATAACGAACCTGAGCAAGCGGAAGTGTTCAAGGTGATGATCGAGTGGTTGGATAAGCACGTGTAAAAGTTTTGAGATATA
>CAZMQE010000027.1:0-19705 GCA_964568115.1 uncultured Anaerolinea sp. | reverse complement strand
CGTGTCATAATAGATACGGGATGTTTGTTATTTATATACGTGCTACAATATCGAATATATATTTTGGGGAAGTCATGCTAATAAATAACCCCACTTATCTCTGTAATAGCCTTTTCCTGCTCATGACACTTATGCTCATCTGCGCAGGCTATGCTTATCGCGTTAATGCCCGCCTTGCACGAGACGATCCAAAAAAACGTGATTTTCATATTGGTGCGGTTTTCCTTGCCCCCATTACCTGGATCTTGTTTCTACTCGCATCCATAACGATTTTTATTCTCAGAGTCGTTTTTTATATACTGTTTCTGATCTTGTTCGCCATCGCTGTGCTCGCATTCAGAAAACCCTTCCTGTTCGTCTGGTTGGATAAGATCGCCACGAAAATCGGGAATAAGCTTTTGGAAGCAAACACTTTTTTGATTAAAGTAGCTTTTGGTAAACCGATCAAAAATCCCCAAGCTTAATCATCAGATAATCTCTAATTCTCTTTGCCTTTTATCAAAAAATGATACGGGATGGTCATAAATAGCCCGAGGGCAATAATCGCCTGACCGATCAACACGCCCACTGCCTGCCAGGGTCCAAAGTAGGGGACCATCGGTAAAGGCTGTGAACCCAACCCAAAGATATCTGCCATGCCGGTAAAGACTGCGATAACATAGCCCGTCCCAACCAAACGCAAGCCAATATCAGCCATAATACTGCGTTGTTCCTTACCCCATAGCGCCACGAGCCCAACATATCCACCAATACAGATCAACGCCAGCCCGATGAGGAAGACGGCAATTTGAATGAAACCAACCACAGGGCTTCTATCCCAGCCGAACCAGTTGGGTTTCGAACCAATCACAAATACTAACAACCCAAAGATGACAGTGATCAAACTGAAGCGGACTCGCAAATAAGAGACTCGGAAGCCAAGGTCAATGCTCATGCTGGTAAATGCTCCCTAAGGAATCTTAACCAGTTGCCGCCCATAACCTTTTCAACATCAGACTTACCGTAACCACGCTCCATTAATTTCGTGGCGATCTTTTGCAGATCAGCGATTGAATCCAATTCAGGAGGAATTGATTGCAAACCAAAGCCACCATCGAAATCCGAACCGATCGCAGCATGATCGGCATTACCCGCCAGTTGGCAAATGTGATCAATATGCGCGATCAATACATCGAGCGGAACTTCCTCACGACGACTGCCTGAGTGACGGTTCCAGCCAACTTTGAGGAAAGAATTGAGAGGCAGCACGCCTTGAACCCCGCCCCGTTCGATCAATCCCCGGATCACACGATCAGGCACATGACGATTCGAATCAGAGCCCGGCATTAAAGCGGCGCAATTGGCATGAGTTGCCATGATGGGACCTTCATAACGATCCAACGATTCAACAGCAGAGGCTTCGTCCATGTGGCTGAGATCGAGTATAAAGTTGTATTCGCGCATGGCGGAAAGAAGTTTGCGGCCCTCATCGGTCAAAGGCCCGGGTTCGCTGGTGCCGCCACAGTATCTTGTCCCAGCCCACGCCAAGCCGATCAGGCGCAAGCCCATTTCCCACCATTCAGCAAGTTCATGCAGTGAGCGGATGCCGTCTGCACCTTCCATAAGATAGACCAAGCCAACGGGATGATGTTTGTCATTTTGCAGAGGCTTGGACCAATGCTCGATAACAGCATCAAGCTCTTTCGTTGAAGCGATGAGGCGGAATTTGTCGGGGTTTGAATCAGCTAATTTGCGGTAGAGCAGGATCTGGTCACGATAGAGGCGATGGGCGGTGTCCGAGTCGGGGTACCAAATGGAATCCCACAATTCCTTTTTACGTCCGGGGGCGGCGAACAAAGTCGAAAAAATAACTGCAACCTGTCCACGTTGATATTCATCCCACCCCAGCAGCGATTCCCCATTGCGTTCGGGGATGAGCGTACCGGCTTCAAGGCGACGTGTTTCAGTAACTGAACGCGTGTAATCGCGTTTGTAGGTCAACATGTTCCAGGCAATATCCTGGTGTGAGTCGATGATGAGTGTCATATCATAAAAGAGCGCACCGAAGTGCGCTCTTTCGTTTATTCTTGGCTGGAGGCTTCCGGCGCATCAGTGGGAGTTTCATCTGATGCAGGAGTGTCAAACTCGGCAGTCAGGAGTTTGAAGTCTTTATCGGCATAAGCAGCGGAGTCAACCTTGCGGAGGCTTAAGCCAATGCGATGTTGATCGGCGTCAATACGGATCACGCGCAGGCTCTTGACTTCACCTTCCTTGAGAACTTCTTTGGGATGCTCGATGCGGTGTTCGGCAATTTCGGAGATGTGGATCAAGCCCTCGATGTCACCTTCAAGACGGGCAAAGGCGCCGAATTTGGTGAGGCGGGTAATCACACCTTCAACCAGCTGACCAACACTATATTTTTGAACACGCGAGCGCCAGGGATCTTCCTGCAAGGCACGGACGGAAAGCCCAATGCGCTTTTTCTCGCGATCAACATTGATGACTTTAACTTTAATTTCCTGACCGACTTCCAACACTTCCTTGGGGTGTTCAATATGATCCCATGAAAGCTCAGAAAGATGCACAAGTCCATCTGCGCCATTGACATTGATGAATGCGCCGAAGTTGGCGAGGCTGGTCACGCGACCGGTGTAAACCTTGCCCTGCTCAAGCTCATCCAACACGCGTTCCTTAAGGGACTGGCGGGATTCGGTACTGGCGGCGCGCTCAGAAAGAATAAGGCGGCGGCGTTCGCGATCGACTTCCACCACGCGGACGGTGATGGGCTGCCCCACCATTTTCTGCCAGCGCTGTTCGGGGGTATCGCCAGTGGTTTGAGTACGACGTAAAGCGCTAACCTGCGAGGAAGGCACAAAGCCGCGCAAGCCTTCGACTGCAACGATCAAGCCGCCTTTGTTAAAGCCGGTGATCTTGCTTTCAATAACACTGTTGCTTTCCAACAGCTTATCTGCATTTTCCCAGGAGAGTTGTTCCTGAGCACGTTTGAAGGAGAGGACAACATTTCCGTTGGCATCTTCGGGATTGACAACATAAACGTGGACTTCCTGCCCGACTTTCAACGCGTCGCGTTCTTCAGCCGACAGTTGATCCAAGTCACGACCAGAAATCACACCCTCAGATTTGGCGCCAATGCTGACGAGGATCTGGCTGTGGCTGATGCTTGCGATCATACCTGTGCGAATTTCGCCAGGCTGAGGCAAGTCCACATTCAGTTCTTGCTCGTTGAGCAAAGACTCCATGGTTTGATTACTATTATGATTGAGTTGTTCTCCCTGCTGATTGGTATCGCTCCCTTGGGCGGGCAGGGTCTGATTCTGATCTGTCACTTGATGCTCCAATTAGAAAAATGTAAGGGGGATTATACAGGTGAATGGGTAAGTTTGCAACCCTGCAAAGCAGCATTATCCATCTAGATGATAGGTGTGATATGTGTTCTGGCAGGGATTCCCCCACACAATATGCATTTCGCGTGCGGTCAGGTCAATGACCAGCGCTGTGATCGTACTCTCGCGGTCCATGGGATCGATGCCTTCGATATTATGATTACAGATCGAGTTGGGCAAATTGACGTGGTCCTTCTGGATCCCCTGCAAAGTTTTGATGGTATGCGTGCTGTTCTCGCGCAGTAAACGATTGGCGCGGAAGTAACGGACCCGCGATGAGATCAACTCTTCAGGGTCCTTCTCGATCTCTTTCATGGTGGGAGAAAGATAATGATTGGTATGGGTCATATACCCATCCGTCCCATGCAAAATATCAAAGCGTCGCGAGGAAACTTCCACCGAATACATCTCGCCACTTTCATGGACGATCAAATGGTTATAACCAGCTGCACGATGAGGTACAAGGGTGCGTCCGATGGCACCTGAAATACGATGCGAGGCAAGGACTGCCCGCGCAACTACCAGACGCGGGATACCAATGCGCGAGTCATTTGGGTACACCGAATCAATGGCTTGAGCAATCCCATAAGCATTGAAGCCGACATTGGGCAGAAGCCCGCCATACGTCATGGCCAGGAACGGAGGTTCATCATTCGGTTTCGCCGAAATCACATAGACATCATTCTCGTCTTCAGGAATCCAATCTTCATTATGAGCCAACAAGACATGTCCATCTGCTGTACGTTGTTCGTTGACGGCAAAACTTGTGCAACGCGTCAAGTGCAACGCGTCCATGGTCACGGCTTCCATGGCATTCACAACCATCAGATCATCGAAGGTTACATTTGCGCCTTCCGCGATGCCGCGCAGTTCATCCATATATTGAGGGTAACGCTCTTCCGCGAAGGGCAGATACTTATGTGCCTGAATGTTGGCGCCAGCCCAGGTCAATTCCAGGGTGTTGTAAGATTGGTCAATCAATATATGCGCATTATCAACACTATGTTGTACCTGCACACGCGCTGCTTCGCCGATCTGTTGTCCCATTTCACGATGTGTACCAGCCACCTCGATCAGGGGTGGCGGCGTATTATGAATGATCGTATCGGGGATGGGAGTTTCTTTCAAAGACATGTGTTCCTCCAAAAAATCAATCCGCCCCGTTCTTGCATCGGGGCGGATTGATTATAACATGATGAGTTTTTTGGCTTAATTTGCAGGCGGAAGCTGTTCTGTATTCACTGGTGGCGTGGCTGTGGACACTGGCACAGGCTGAAGTGGTCGCGTTCCAAAGCGCGTCAACACTGCCGCTCCAATGCCTACGAAACCGATCAAGGCTACGAACAACCATCCTACACAGGGAATTTCTCCGATGGCGCCACCAACCAACATAAGAAGGAAAGTTCCAAAGCCTGCTGTAAATGCCGGCGCCCAACTCTGGTTAATGGACTGAGTAAAACGTTCACCGACTTCGTTGCCCAGGGCGATCATGCCAAAGAGCCAAGCCAGAGCAATCGCTAATACTCCCAGGAACACCACCACCGCTGCCACAGGGATCAAGATCAACGTAATGATCATGACCAACGCCACAACGACGATCGAAATTGGACCACCGAACACAGTCAACAGCCCCACCCCACCAGACATCACAGGCTGGCTGACAATTGCCTGGCTAACATTTTCCATTTGCGGTTTAAGAAAAACAACAACCAACATTGCCAATGCCGCCAGGATCACGGCACGATAGAAAATGCCGGCAACAGTCCAAAATGGATTGAAATCAAAATTTACTGATGGCGGGGTCACATCTGGCGGAATTCTGCCGCTGGGAATTTGAATATCCGGCGAAACATTTTTGACTACTTCGCCCTTGATCTTGGCACCTTCGGCTTGGGTCAACTGCCCGCCGATGGTAACGACGTCACCAGCCACAACCGCTTTTTCATCCAAGGCGATCTGTCCGCCAAAGACGACCACATCACCGTTCAAATTACCATTACTGGAGATCGTTCCACCAAAGACGACGAGATTGCCATTCAAGTTAGCATCCTCTTCAACGGTCACATTCCCACCGAACACAACCAGATCGCCGTTGAGCTTCTCGCCACTCTTTAAAGTGAAGTTGTCACCGAAGACGATCTTCCCCGGCTCCCCACTTTGCGCATACACGGGGCTGGCAGGGGCAAGTAGAAGAACCAACAGAACCAGCAAAGTTAAAGATCTCAATATTTTATTCATAATTTAAACTCCTTGCGGCGCACGAACGAACCGCCAGATTGATACCGACCACAAAAGACTCACACCTGCAAAAGCTGAAAGCAACACCAACCACGCAAACGGCGGCAGGAACTTGGGAACAATACTCAAGATCACTGCGCCTGCATCTATCAAAGCAAAAAGGGTTGTACCAATAAATACCAGCCAACCCACAACCACCGAAATCCATGTGGCAGGTGAAGCGATAAACGAAGCCAGGTAGGGTCCCGTCGCCCACATTAGCAGGATAAAACCTCCCAACGTGAACAATGCCGCGCCCCATAATTTGCGTCTGCGCTCGGCGATCTTGCGCTCAGCCAACCGAGCCTGGAAGCGCACAGTAAAACCGGGCGCAGGGGTTGCCATTTTCGTTGTATTGAGCACCTTCCCGGTTTCAACCAACGCGGAACAATACGCACATGTACGCAAGTGCAGATCGAGATCACGTTGTTGTTCAGGGGTTACTGGGCTGTTATTCAACAACCATTCTTCAAAAGGCAAGTGATTCACGGGATCTCCTTTCAGGGTGAGCGCGGGACTTTTCTTCCTGCCACATACCTGCCAATGCTTTGCGCGAACGATGCAGGCGGCTTTTTACGGCGCTTACTGTCAACTTCAGCGATTGGGCAATTTCAACTTCAGAGTAATCGTACCAATACCGCATGATGACTGCCGCCCGGTCGGTGGGCTCAAGGTCTTTCAGCAAAAGGTGCAGGCGGGCACGATCCTCTTTTTTCACAGATTCAACCTCGGGGTCGGGCGAAGCGGGGTCAGCCACTTCAAAGGGTGTACCGTCCTCGTCCTCCGCATCCATCGAAAAGACCGAAAATTTCTTCTTCCGTAAGCGGTCAATGCAATAGTGCGCGGCGATCGAAAGGATCCACGTCCCAAACGCGCGGGATGAGTCATAGCGGTGCAGGTTCTGATACGCGCGCAAAAAGGTTTCTTGCGCGGCATCTTCTGCCGTATCAGGCTCGCCCAACATGCGATAACACAGGTTGTAGACAGGTTTTTGATAGGTCTCAACGAGTTGCGTAAAGGCGTCGTCGTTACCTTGTTGCGCCTGGAGCACCCAGGCATTTTCGTCAGTCACTCGCGCTCCTCTTAGACTTTCTAACAGAACATACGCTATGGACGGAAAAAAGTTGCACGCTTAATGGCTATGAGAATGACCATCTCCGCTTCCCTCTGGACCGAGGAACTGCCTCAGCCACCCAAGCGAATCCACCCTGAGAGCGAAGAAGATGGCAATGGCGGTTGTGAGCGGCACAGCCGAAACCAAACCAAGCGACCCCACCAGGGTGCGCACAATTTCCGCCGCCACAAACTCAAAATTGACCAGCGTCCCCAACTTGCCCTGCCCCAGCGAGAACAACAGCAACATGGGTAGTGACGCGCCCGTATATGCCAAAACCAACGTGTTGACGGTCGCCGCAACATGGTCCTGCCCGATCCGCATGGCAGAGCGATATAAATCACGAAACCCAAACGCCTCATTAGCGTGGTGCAATTCAAATACCGCCGATGCCTGGGTTGTGACTAGATCGTCCAACACGCCCAGCGCACCGATGATCATGCCGCCGAGCAATAATCCGCGCAGGTTGATCTGTGAATTAAGCGCTTGAACCAGAAACAACGAACTTTCATCTCCTGAACCCCGCAAACGCGTAAAGTTCACAAAGATTACCGCCAAAACACCCGTGATGAGCAAAACAAACATCATACTGATCACGGCAGAATGTGTTTTCAAATTCCAGCCATAGGTGAGATAGAGGGTCACCGCCAGCAAAACAATAGACCCAGATATGCTCACCATGAGCGGGTCTTTCCCAGAAAGTATCAGCGGAATAATGAACCCAATAATCACGACCAAACTGAAGACCATGCTAAGAAGTGCGCGCAATCCTTTCCAGCCACTGATCACGAGGATGGCTGCCACAAACAAGATGGTCAGCCATAAAAGCGGATTGGTGCGTACAAAGTCTGAAAAATATACCGTCAGCACGCCATCGGGGCGTGTGCCCACGGTGACCAGAACTTGATCACCCGGCTGAAGATATAACGCATTCGATAATACCTGGCGCTTACCATAATCCGTTTCCATGGTGATGCCTGCATATTTCCCCTCTTGTAAAATCACACGGACAACCTGATATCTTTGTTTCACCCCGCCCAGATCGATCTCGCCGTCTTCAATGATCTCAACCACTTCGGCACGGATATTCTCAGAGCCAAAAGCGGCAATGCCAGTGTCTGGTAATTGTATCGTTTTGAAATATGCATACAAAAAAATGCTGACTACCACCGTTAGCGCAAGCGGAATGATCGTGAATATGGAGCGTTTTTTCATCATACTAGTATACACCGAGTAAAGAATCAAAAAGGGACGCATCCGAGGATACGTCCCTTAATTTCAAAAACAGAAAAAATCAACTGGATTTACCATTCTTCTTCGACTTGCGCATTTTATTTACCAGGTTTCTGGGCTGGGTCTTGATGGCAGTGATGGCATGCTCTACCTCCTGCGCTACATCATCAGGCACCTCGCCGTGCTCAAAGAACGCCATAATCTTTTTTGAGGGAGCAACAGAATTTTTCTCTTCTTTATGTACTGAACCAGCGATATAGTCACCATATTGCTGAGGTGAATATAAGGATTGATATTGATAATCCCCATAGCTATTCGCAGTTTGAGCGGTTATTTTGTTAAATACAATCCCTAGCATCCGTGCTTCAGATCGGTCTAACTGCTCCTTGATGACTTTTGCCTGCTCGATGGTGGTTTCCCCAGGGGTTATAACCAAAATAACACCGTCGACTTTGGATGCCAGGTTAAATGAGTCAGCGATTATCAAAGGAGGCGCGTCGACAATAACCAACTCATAATTATCCTTCAATCTCGACAAGATGGACGATATTCGTTTTGAGCCGACCACCTCAGTAATATTGGGAGGCGTATTTCCGGCTGTAATTACATTAATATTTATATCTTTTGCCTGGCGAACAACACTCTGAATTTCAGCCTTATTTCTGATCACATCTGAGAGTCCAGGCTCTCTGCTCATCCCTAACGCAGTATGGACTGCGGGTCTGCGCAGATCGGCATCCACTAAAATGACCTCCTGCTCACCCTGTGAAATGGATATAGCCAGGTTTGACGCAACTGTTGTTTTTCCATTGCCCTGGTTAGGGCTTGTGATCAGAATTGTTTTGATCGGGTTGCTAATTTGGAAAAACTCGATATTCGATCGTAATAAGCGAAAGTTCTCAGCCAGAACGGAGTTCGGTTTTTGGTGTACAACGACGGCTTTATTCTCTTCATTTGAAATTTCAGAGATATATCCGATTACAGGCAAACCAAAGACCCGTTCAACATCCGATGTAGTTTTGATCGTTCGGTCAAGAAATTCGAGCAAATAAGCTGCGCCTGTTCCCAGTGTAAAACCAACAAATCCAGCGAGGATAATGATCAAGAATTTATTCGTACCGACAGAAGTAGTCGGCAGGTTCGCTGGCTCTACGATCGATAAAATGTTTAGAGCGCCTTCTTGAGAATTGGCTAGAAAACTGGCATAGCTTTCACGCAAGGAAATCAGCTTCTTATTTAAATCACTAATATCCGCATTAATCTTCTCGATCTGGCTGGCGCTATTCAACCCGACCAGGCTTTTCTGAAGATCTTCAACATTCTTTTCAGTCTCTTGAATTTGAGTCTGTAAACTGGAAAGTTGCTGCGCAATAAATTCCTGGCGATTGCCGGTCTCTGTACCGCCACCGCTAATGGCAGGACTTTGCAAAATCAACTGATTGGCAAGCTCGTTGGCAATGATCTGTGCACGTTGCGGATTTGTGTCCGTGACGGAAATTTCAATCAATTGCGCATTGGGGACCACCCGAGCTTGATAGACAGGCAACCAATCAATCCCCAAGGCTTCCATGGTGGCATTCTGAATTGGTTCACGCCCTGCCATATCAGCGTAAATGGCAGCCAGTTGCTGTGAAATGCTAATCTGGCCCGAATCAGGGTTCGGGTTTAAAATCGTCGAACCTATCATAAGGGTTGTGCGAGAGACATATTGAGTTGGTTGAAACAACGTTGAAACGGCGCTGGATACCACCGCCAACAGAGTAACAACAGCAATAAGGCGCCACCACCTTAACAGAGGCTTTAGGTAAGCATTAATATCCATAATTAGTTTCGGTCATCACTATTTCTGCTGAAAAATTAAAGGTTAAATACCAGCTGTTCAATCAAATAAACCTGCTGGCAAGTTCTATCTTTTTTGTTAGGTACATGACGTTATTTTATCAGAATAGTTACGATGCCAACATTGGCTAGGCGAAAAGTCACACGAATGCAATTAATTAGCATACGAGTTGGATGTCTGCTGGTAAATCTCAATAAGGCGGGATGCAATATTTTTCCAAGCATGCTTCTTTTGTACGTACGCCAAACCAGCTGCTCCGATTTTGGTGCGCAGGTTTTCATTTTCAATCAATCGCAAAACTTCTAAAGAAAAAGCGTCTGCCGTATCGGCAGTCAATATCTCTTCGCCTGTCAGAGCTTCAAGCGCAGAAAGCGTTCTTGCAGTGGTAACGACCGGGGTTCCAGTTGCCATGGCCTCTAATATCTTATTCTGAATTCCTGCTCCATATAAAAGCGGAACGACTGAAACGGCTGCACGCCAAAGAAATGGTCGAATATCATCCACGGTTCCAGTGATTGTGATCAAGGGATTCTTCCCAAATTCCTTGATCTCGGATGATGGGTCCTTCCCTACCACAATCAGCTTTGCCGTCGGACGATGCGTCCATACCCGGGGCATGATCTCCGTCACCAGAAATTTAACCATGGCTATATTTGCGTGGTAGCTCATCTTCCCGCTGAAGACTATTGTCTCTGGATCGCGTTGGACTTGAGAATTGGGCTGAAAGTAATCCAGATCAACGCCGTTGGGAAGAACGGACATTGGCGCAGCAACTCTGTCATCCGGCTTTAGCGCATGCAGTGCTGCCTTATCAGCAGATGAAGTAACCAGTGTATGATCAAAACTGCAAATTAAGTTTCCCTCTGCTTTGCGTGTGCGAGGAAGCTCAAAACGAGTCACAAATTTTCCAAAGAAACTACTACTCTGCCCAGCTGCCTGTTGGAATAAGTGGCTTATACAATCCACACTGTCCCAGACTACTGGCATGGATGAAAATTTTGTTTTTATAAAACTTGCATATCTTGATCCGCGCAGATGCTCCACATGCACAACATCGAATTCTTTCCGCATTATGCGGTCTGCCAATGTTTGAGCCATACCGCCATGCCAGCTATACACAGTTTGGAGCGGTTGACTCGATGGAACTGCCAGCGTGCTATTCCAAAGTGACCGCCAGACCGGTTGTCTGAAGAAATGGACGGCTTTGCATTTCTTTCTCAGCGCTTCCACATCTCGTAGATCCTGGGCGCCAGAGCCTACTGTAAACACTTCCAATTCATGTCCAAGGGCTGCAAGCTGGACAATGAGATTATACGGACGTGTACGTATCAGATTGGGGACATAAGGAACTACAAAGGCGATTTTCATTAAGAGTCCGAGGGGAGTTAAAAGTCGCCCCGCAGGTTATGTCTGCAATTCGAATTAAATCCGAACAACCTGCGGGGTATTTATATACTATTAATTTACTGTGGTAAATGAGTTTACGGCGGAAACGATCGTCTCTAAATCAGAAGCGCTGAGCCCAACATGCACAGGCAGAGACAAAACTTCAAGTGTGGCTTGTTCGGTTTCCGGCAGGCTATCTTTGTAGCCTAATTCACTGACGTAGAAACTTTGTTGATGAATGGGAACAGGGTAATAAACTTCAGACGAGACTCCCTGTTCCTGCAAATAAGCACGGAGCGCATCCCGCTTCCCATTTGGGACCCGAATTGTATACTGATGAAAGACATGCGCCAAGCCTTCAGGAATATACGGCACTGCAACATTCTTCAAGTTTTCGCTCAGCATTTTTGCATTCGCCTGGCGTTGGGTGTTGAACCCACCCAGTTTTTTCAATTGCGCCAAACCAATCGCGGCGTGAATATCCGTCATGCGGAAGTTGTAGCCTAACTCATCGTGATAATAGCGTCGACGCATACCGTGCTGACGAAGCACACGGCACTTCTCGTCGATGACGGGGTCGTTGGTAGTGATCATACCACCTTCGCCAGATGTCATATTCTTGGTGGGATATAACGAAAAGGCGCCAGTTCCAAATGAACCGACCTTGCCGTTTTTATATACAGCGCCATGACTCTGGCAAGCATCTTCGATAATTGCAAGGTTATGCTTCTCGGCAATGCGCAGGATCGGGTCCATATCGCAAGCCAACCCGTAGAGATGAACCGGCATGATGGCTTTTGTCTTCGGTGTGATGGCAGCTTCGATCAAATCCGGATTGAGGTTGAAAGTCTTTGGGTCAATATCCACAAAGACCGGGCGCGCGCCTGTGAACAAAATACTATTGGCTGAAGCAATGAAGGTAAATGCAGAAGTGATGACTTCGTCGCCTGCGCCAATGCCATGCGCCAGCAAAGCAACATGCAATGCCGTCGTACCTGAAGATGTAGCAACGGCAAACTTTGTGCCGCACATCTCGGCGAAACCTTCTTCAAAAGCCTTTACACGCGGACCCTGGGCAATGATGCCGGAGTCCAACACTTCCATAACCGCCTGTTTTTCTTCTTCCCCGATTTGGGGCTTTGCCATGTGAATCATTTTTGACTCTCCCAATCTTGTATTGAAATTTGGATCGAACGACTGCACTTCGGACATTTGGCAGTGACAACTTTTTCATCTTGCGATTCTTTTTCGATGATCTCGCCACAGGCACAAACAAACCCGTGCAGGCGTGCGGGGTTGCCATACACCAGTCCATGCGCCGGGATATCTTTCGTGACGACACTCCCCGAACCAACCATTGCCCACTCCCCGATCGTGATACCGCAACGGATGGTGGAGTTGGCGCCAAGCGCCGCCCCGCGCTTGACCAACGTTTCACTCAGTACCCAATCATCGGCGGCTTTCAATGAGCCATCGGGATTGACAGCACGCGGGCGCATATCATTGGTAAAACAGACGTGTGGCCCGACGAAGACACCATCTTCCAATGAAACGCCATGATAGACAGATACATAATTCTGGATCTTGACATTATTGCCTATCGAAACGCCAGCGTCGACATAGACGCCTTTGCCGATAATACAATTCTCGCCGATAGATACACCTTCACGTACCTGGGCATGATGCCAGATGCTTGACCCTTCCCCTATTTTTATTTTGTCAGAGACATCTGCAGTTGGATGAATTCGAACAGCCATAATTTTTTCCCTTTCATAAAGTTTGGAATCTGGGAACTTGCTCCCGCAATACGCGCCAGCACATTCTTCGAGCGCATTGAGCTGGCTGACTCCAAATCAAATTTTGTTATTCAGCAAACATCGAACGAATATGAAAACGGTGCAGCAACAGACGGGTTTGAAAACCCAAATGTGATTTAATGGTTCGCATCAATTTGGCTTTGGAAACGCCAAACATGCGACGATGCAAGGCAGCGGGAAACTCATCCACCTTGTGGCCTTTGAGCATGGCTTTCACCATTAACTCGGTCTGACCTAAGAAATCATCCGCGGCGAAGGGGATCTGGTCCACGATCTCACGACGATAAGCGCGGAACAGCGCTGTGTAGGTGTAGATCTTCCAGCTAAGCAAAAGGCGGTAGAGCAGGGACGCTCCCTGGCTGAGAAAGATGCGGAACGGCGGCACCCCAACCACTTCGCCTTTGGGGTGATACGGCGAAGCAGTCACAATCGACACATCTTTTGTCAAATGCGAGAGCATGGATGGAATGGTCGAAAAATGATACGTGCCGTCGCTGTCGGTCGTGACGATCACATCCCCAGTAATTGCCTTGAAACCAGTTTTAAGAGCTGCCCCCAAACCGCGATTGACAGCATGTCTTTCAAATTTCACAGTGATGGCGGGGTGTACCGAGGCGCTGAAGGAATTCTTCAGCGCCTCGTAGGTGCTGTCCTTGCTGCCATCGTCCACGAACACCACTTCAATCGAATCAATTTGCGCACCATCGGGCAAATGACTCCCGATCAATTTCTCCAGCACTGGAAAAAACTCTGTCTTTAATTTACCGATATTATCTTCCTCGTTATAACAAGGCACAACTACTGATAACTTCATGGTCATTTCACCTTCATCGTTTCTAAAATTTTATCGCGCAGTAATAACACAAACCGCAATGCGTTGTATCCATCAGCAGCGGTAACCTGGGGAGTCTTGTTTCCGATCACACAATTAACAAAATCTTGTAGTTCCAAATACAACGGCTCCATCGCCGGAACAACAATGCGTTCGATCAAACTTTCCTGCCGATACTTAACGCCGTTCTTATGGTTGACATAATCACCCAGTGTGCGGCGATGCACAGAAATGTTTTTGTTCAACAAGTCAGCTTCGATGAACGCTTCCTTGGTTGTCACTGAAATGGCACGCACCTTCTGTTCGGTCACACGCGAAGCTGTCAACGAGACCAAGGGCGCGGGCGCATACTGCAAAATAGCCAATCCGTGATCGATCGTTCCGCTGAACACCGAAAAGCCGTGCGCATCCATAAGGGCTGGCTCGCTCGTAAACAGGTTCACGATCAAGCCAATATCGTGGATCATCAAATCAAGCACCACATCCACATCCACATTACTGCCCTGAAACGGACTCAACCGGTTGAAATTCATCGCCAGTACATCCATGCCCTCCAATACCTTGCGAAGTTCGACAAAGGTTGGATTGAACATCTCGATATGCCCTACTTGAACAACCAATTTTTTTTGAGCTTCGGCCGCATCTTTCAAAGCCCTTGCCTGCTCAAGCGTTTCTGTGAACGGTTTCTCCACCATGACATGGATATTCCGTTCCAGGCAACGCATGACCAGCTCATAATGTTCGGGTGTAGGCGTGCAGATACTAACAGCATCCACATTTTCAAGTAGAGACTCAACATCGCGAAAGTACGAGACTTCAAACTTGCGGGCAATGTCCTTGCCCAGATCAGCATTCACATCACATACGCCGACAAATTTGGCATGTCGCATATTGGAATACACACGGCAATGATTTTGCCCCATTCTGCCGGTTCCGATTACACCGATTCGGACGTGTTCCATAAAACTATTCCTCCAGTTCAAAGAAGTTCGATTTTCATATTTCTATCACGAAACAAACAAGACAGGTGTCACCTGTTATGGTTGATATTTATACAGGTAGCGTGGATATTCGAGGGTATAGCGCTTGGGCAGGGTTGTTAATGCGGAAAAGCGTCCGCCAAGGTCAGTTTCAAGGGCGTAATCATCCAAAAGGAAGGAAAGAAGCGGATCGTTTTCCAATGGATAATTTGTCAGAATGTAGGCAGTTCCTTTTGGGTGAATAACTGCGTCCAGCAGCCTGCGCGTATTGGGATGATCGTAGGTGTCCACGCCACGACCACGAATTAAATCTTCCATTGGCACCCAATGCACAGATGGAATAAATGTGTAGCCGCTTTCCAGTTGTCCTAACCATGGGGCATAGACGGGACCATCGAGCGCATTCAAATAACCAACCAAATCCTGATAGGCAGTATCTGCTTGAGACGAGACAATGACCGAGGCTGGGTTATAGAAAAATAACACAAAGGAGAGTCCCAATGCTGCCAAATGCACAGACCACCTGTTGACGAAGGCATATTCACCTGTAAAAGCGAACAGACCTAGAACACCAGTGAGAATGAACCAGACACCCATAGGGATAAAGACATTGTTATTGGAACCAGGGTCCAATGCACCCATAAATCCGCTAAGCATGGCAAAGGGAAGCATGAAATACCAGATGCTAAGCTTGTTTTTTTGTTTAAAGAGATAGACCAGAGAAGCAGATACGCCAATACCTGCAAGCGCCATATAATTCTTGATGATAAAACCGATATAGCGTTTAATGGCATCGAAATTGAGTTCACTCCAATGGCTTGGAATGGTTAGTGTATAAAAGCGGAATTCAGGACCGAAAAATAATAGCGGTGCAAGTAGATAGAGTACTGGTCCAAGGAGTGCCGCCATTACCCAATATACCCAGGAATTTTTCAAGCCATCACGCCAGGTAAGATACAAGACACCGCCAATAGCAAATAAAGCGCCATGCTGTTTGAACCAGAATGAAATGATCAGAAAGAAAACACCCAAGAGGTTAACAGAGCGGGATCTGTTCAAAGAAATCAAATAACTACCCAATAAGATCGAGCACAATAACCACGAATCGGAATGGGCATTATCGAGGTAGGTATCCATTACACGATAGGCGGCGGCAAACAGACCCGCAGCGATCACACCCCACCAATTCGATTGTGTTTGCTTTTTCACGGCAAGGAAGACCAAAATTTCAGAGCCAAGCATCCCTACAATGGCAACCAGTCGCAGGGTAAACAGGCTGGCTCCAAATAACCATGCAAACGGAACACTAAAGTAATAATATAACGGCGCATAAGCCAACGGGACAAAATCTGGCGATGGCTTTACATATAAAGCCTGCCCTGCCATGATCCGCTCAAGGTGCTGAAGGACGGTCAATTCCATCGCTTCAAGATTGAGCGGAAAGTTAATGTGGTTTATCCAGAGATATGCCATGAATACGACCCACGCCGTTGCATACACGGCAAACACACTCAACACGAACTTTGTAAGTTTCAAGTCATTGCGTCGTGTGCCTACGGTGTAAATAACAATACAAGCAATTGTCAAAAAAACAACTAACACTTTCCCAAGCATGGGTTATTGTCCGATCCACTGATATAGGTCGTAATCGCCAAAAGATTGCATTAACTGATAATTCGTCTGAACGAAATCAGCCGGATAGATCTCCGTCCATTTCGAAAATTCACCGATCAGTACATATTCGGGTTTTTCAGTTTGAACAAAATCATAGTGACCTTGTACAGCCTCGCCACCGTAATAGACCTGGTCTACGGCGATGGCAAGTAAGGCGTTGGGTGGATAGTGATAATTATGGTCGGTGAGGAATCCCATTTCAGGGTCCCATGTTTCAATGACAGCTGATTGTGGGATATTTTCATTGAGATACACCGACATCTGCTTTGCATAAGCGGGTTCAGGCAGGGCAATTTCAAGTATATTCTTTGCCATGGGGATCATAATGATCGCCAACAACCAAATTACAATCGCAAAGCGGTAGGCATTTTTGGTCTCGAAGAAGGAACGGAAATATCCTGAACTCCAATCAAATTTGAAACCATCGGTAATGTCGGAGAACAGGCGGGCAATAAAGATGCTCGATAAAGCTAGACCAAGAAAGGCATATCGAATCCAACCGATCGAGGCAATAAAATACCAGCCAAGATTTAATGCAACAAGCAGGAAGATCACACTCCATTTTTGACCTTCGTGTGTACGAGGGATGGAGATGAAAAAGCCATAGAATAATGCCGGGAAAAGCGCACCCAGATAGACAGAACGGGATGTCAATTCGCCAAAATTGGCATTAAGCTGCGCAAGGTTAAAGTTGAATGCCGCACCTTCGGCAGAAGCCTGCAATAACGCCAGGTTTTCCATGGCGGTTGCCGGACCGAGATATTGCAGGGTAATTACCTGCCAAATCCCGAAACTACCTGCCGCAATAATGCCAGGCACAAGAAAGTTGCGGTGCGTGGAGGTTTTGTAATAGAAAATATCCAGGAACCAGGAAAGGATGAGCATGGGCGCAAGGAACAACAAATATTGATACTTGGTGATCATCGCGAGCCCAAAGAGCAAGCCAATCAGAGCTAAGCGTTTCCAATCATTTTCGTTCCACCTGGAAAGCCACAGATAGAGTGCCAGACTCAGGAAGAAGAAGCCCGGCACCTCCCCCAATAGCTGACGTCCATACTCCAGGAACAGCACACTGCGGGAGGAAAGCATCAAAGCCATTGCGACCAAAGCCACCCATTTCCCGGATACATGGTCAACCAGGCGATAAAAAGTATAAATGGCAGCCAACAAATAAAGAGCCATTACAAGGCGGGCTTGCAGTAATCCAATACCAAATAATTTAAACATCGCGGCAATGGGCAACATCACGGTTGGACCAACACCAATGGTGGGTCCATAATATCGGAAGCCATCACTGCTGATATCTGCATAGACACCATGCTGAACCAACGTTTTCGGCACGTGCAAATGCGAGCCTTCATCGAACCAGGGAGCAGGATAGCGGGTGAGGTTAAAGAAGGCGAAAAAGAACACCAGCAACGCACCGAATGCCCATAAAAGCGTTCTTTGGTTCTTTGAAATGGGAGTACCTGATGAATTTGACATGAAACTTTATTTCTCCGATGCTGTAGAAGCGCAGATAAGTTTACAGATAAGTAACTTTGATCGCATGTTCCTGTGCGCTGAGAATCACTTGTATGTATTCAACGCTACCAATAACCAGACGAGCAGGATATGAAGTCGTTACACCATCCACATCGAGAGTTGAAATGGTTTTATCAGCAGCACGCATGGGAAGCAACACCGTCAGCGTGGCATCAGCTGGATTGCGTGGAAGCAGGTTGAAAGTCAGAGTTGATGCGGTTGCATCCCAGTCCATATTGATAAAATCGGTATCATGTCTGATGTCTGTAAAATTCAGCCACTCTTGGGCAGATAGAATCGGCACACCCATTTGTTGGGCATAATCGAGAGTGCCTTCCAAAAAGATTCCGCCTTTTTCAGCGGGGTCGCCGCCTAACTGGAATGGATCAATATGGAACTGTCCAGTGATCGCACAATAATCGTTGTACTTGATAGAGCGATCTAATAAATATTTTGAAACTTCAACCGCTTGTTCAGCACTCAAGTTGGGCCAGCCTCCCCACCCCGGCACATCCATTGGAATGAGATGTTCATCGGTGAGTTGGGTTAGCTGTTGGTAGAGATCAATGATGCGCCCCTGCTCGTCAATAAACTTCATGGGTCGGCCACTGCCGGTCAGGTGGCCATTCACCCACTCGCCATTCTTCTTTTGCAAAGATGGACCAACATGGTAGTAGTCAAAATTCATACGCATGCCATAAGATGCCTGAAGGCGGGCGGTTTCGGTCCAACCTGTCCAAAGGATGCGATGCGTACGAACTGTTTGCGAAACCGGCGCATACCCTCTGCCAGTGAATTCCTTCCAATAGAGTTCCCATTCATCCAGCCCGGTATCTACATAAGGATGCAGGGTAATCTCATGCCCGCGAATGCGCCAATCATCCACCATGAATGGTGTTGGGGAACCAAATTCATCGCCCAAAATATCCGAGATGAAAGAAATATGATCGGTCAACCAAAAGCGTGTCCAACGCGCCGCGCGCCCAGCATCACTCACGATCTGCGGCGAGTAATACACCGTCATGTGACCACCGCGTTCTTCAACTCGCGTCAAAACATCTTCAATAAATTTGGCTGGATTACTGTGCGAGTCGCCGGTGACGATCAGTACGCTCTTTTTATCTTCAGGGAAATACCACAAACGCGGTAGAGGTTGCTGGCTTAACTGTGCAAGAATATTAACCAGCAGCCGCTGCTGCTCATCCGCTTGTGGAATCGCAATGCGCTCCAGGTCAATCCATCCCACAAACATATCCACAGAGCGCTTGCCTTCCAAACCGTCCACATCCTCGTTGATATGTGCAGGGTCGCCCTGCCGCATGTAGACAATGCTCATTGCCAGGTCAAATGCAAAAGCCACTGCGAATCCCTCGCCAAATTTCTGGATCGAAATGGCAGGATTTTTACTTGCCGTATCACGGTCGGTATACAACCAGGCAATTGCCTCAGCACCCACCAGACGATACAAAGCAGCCGGACTATGGATCTGCAACGTGGACGAATTGACCCCAACACTAGCAGGATGATTGGGCTCAGTCTTGATATATCCTTTGGATAAGGTGCCCGCGTCTCTTTCCAAGCCGAAAACTGATCCCAGACGATCATCCGGTTTCATGCTGACGAGTCTTCCGCCGCGCGCAACATA
>CAZMQE010000026.1:18652-20014 GCA_964568115.1 uncultured Anaerolinea sp. | reverse complement strand
GCACCCGCTAGGGCACGTCCCAGCCAGCGGGGAATCACTTTGGGCTTGGGCGCATTTGCCATTTTCGCAAGATCGGTGAAGTAGGTTTTCCATGAAAGGTCGTAGCCATCGCCGATGTTGTAGGCACGTCCCACGGCTTTGGGATTTTCAGCGGCAAGGATCAAAGCGTCTACCAGATTCGCGATGTAGACGAAGCCGGGGTTGCCGTGTCCGCCGCCGAGCAGGGTGGGCGTTCCGCGCTTGAGTTCGGCGATCACGCTTTTGACCCATTGCGGGCCGCCTGCGCCAAACACATTGCCGGGTCGCACGACCACCAACTCCACATGTTGTTTGGCTGCGATCTCACGCGCGAGTCTTTCCTGTTTTTGTTTGTGTGTGGAATAAAATCCTGCCGGCGCGCCCCATTCGAGTTCTTCGTCCAACACCTCCGTTTGGATCTTGACACCATACACGGTGACACTAGAGGTGAGCACCACTTTGGCTTTGTGCGCCGCCGCGGCTTCCATGACATGGCGTGTGCCCTCGAGCGTCACTTGTTGGTGCAATTCTTTGGGGCCTGTGTCCAACGTCACGGCGGCGAGGTGGAAGACCAGCCGTGTATCGCGCACGGCTTTTTCCACGTCTGCGCGGTTGCGGATGTCGCCGCGGATGACTTCCACATGTTTGCCCCAGTTGGCAGGGATGGGTTCGGAGGGGAGCACGAGGGCACGAATCGGCTCATTTTCAGCGAGCAGGCGTAAGGTCAAGTGTGAACCGATAAATCCAGAAGCGCCAGTGATGAGAATGGTCATGGTTGAATTATCCTTTTGATCGCAAGCTCAGTTTCTGTTTCAAGTTCGCAAGTGTACAGCGAAACGTAATCAATGGGAATGGGTTGTGTATGCCAAATATTATTTTGTAGGACAAAAAAGGTTACATTTGTCATTTGATGGTGAATGTTGAAGGTTGTATAGTGGAGAAAATCATCAAAGAGGAGAATCTCATGAATAAAAAATTGTTAGTTCTGTCCCTGGTGTTGGCTTTTGTGCTCGTTTCCTGCGGTGGGAGTGGACCTACAACCACCATTGATGTGACATTCGCTGAATTTACTTTCACGCCGAGTGCATTTAGTATCCCTGCCGGGCAAGAGATCACGCTGAACGCGCAAAACAATGGCGCCGTGGTTCATGAATTTGTGATCATGAAACTCGGCGAATCGGTTGGTGAAGATTTTGGTGATGAAGACGAAGGCAACATCTTCTGGGAAGTGGAAGCTGAGCCCGGTAAGAGCGTTTCTGTCAAATTTATGGCGCCTACGGAGCCAGGCGAATATCAGGTGGTCTGCGGCACTGAAGGTCACTATGTAGCAGGTATGGTCGGCAC
>CAZMQE010000026.1:9017-18552 GCA_964568115.1 uncultured Anaerolinea sp. | reverse complement strand
TACAATGGGGGTATGGAAAAACCAATGATAACTAGTTTGAGCAATCCACTCATCAAGCAGGCGCGGGCATTACGCCAGAAGAAAGCGCGGCTTGAGAGTGGATTGTTCCTTGTCGAGGGGATTCATCATGTCGGTGAAGTGCTGGAAGCCGGATGGGATGTAGAGGCTGTGCTATACGCTTCTGGTGTGTTGACCAGTGCCTTCGCGCACGACATCATCACCCGCCTCGCTTTTACGCCTCAGCTGGTTACACCGCAAGTAATGGAATCATTGGCTGACAAGGAAAACCCGCAGGGCATCCTCGCCGTGGTACACCAAAAGCGGACACAGCTCAAAGACCTTCCCAAGCCGCCTGAGACTAAGGCTGGAGCAATCAAACGTGCGGTCGCGCTGGTTTCTCCGCAAGACCCCGGCAACGTGGGCACGATCCTGCGCACCATGGACGCTGTCGGTGCCGATGCCTTGTTCCAGCTTGATGGCGGCGTGGATTTATATCATCCCACGGTTGTCCGTTCGAGCATGGGGACGTTGTTCTGGAAGCCGATCATACAAACATCTTTCAATGAATTTGTGCAATGGGCGCGTGGTGGAAATTATCAGCTTGTAGGCACATCGGCGCATGGTGATGTGGATTATCACACGCTCGTCCCGCAGGCACCGTGGGTGTTGGTGTTGGGCAATGAGCAAAAAGGACTTACCCCCGAACAGATCAAAGCCTGCGATGTGACTGTCTCTTTGCCGATGCAGGGTAGGGTCAGTTCTTTGAATCTTTCGGTTGCGGCTGGAGTGTTGTTGTATCAGTTCGTTAAATAGAATGTAGGGGCAGAGCATTGCTCCGTCCCTACATTGGGCTGTCAATTTTGAGCTGGGGATGTGCCGCTAGAACTCGTCTTCGTCCTCATCATCCCATAGTTCATCTTCACCGTCTTCCGCCTCTTCATCCTCCCATTCGGTTTCCTCTTCCTCTTCCCATGCGCCTGCAGCCGTAGCATCCGAGGGAGAGTAGGTGGCGCAACCGGAATCCGGATCGATTTCAACGGCTGCGGCTGAGCAATAACCGTCATCTAAAAATACACAATCAACGTAATGGCACTTAATGCGGGGCATTCAATCCTCCTGAATTAGGGTTGTTTAAGTACGCGTATGACCGTGAGAATAAAAATAAGGGTCATCGAAATCTGCGAAGTGATGCAAAATGGACAGTAGGCTTTGATGAGCGCAACTTCCACATAGACCAGCCACACTGTGAAAAGAAAACCAGTGAGTGTAACTGTGAACAGGAGCATGCTCCCATTCGTTTGGAAAAAACCAGGCTTGGTTTCAAGATAAAGCAAAGCGAGAATGCTCAGGTATCCGATCACACCAAACACTGCCACAGGAATTCCGCGCACCGATGAGTAACCGCTGGCGTTCACGATCGAACACCCGCCTGATCCAATGCACATGCTTTCGTTATTCGTCACTTTGTAAATGGTCATATAGATCGAGACCAACACACCAAGGACTGTTAGGACAATAATGACCTGTTTTAATCGTTTATCCATATCTCCTCAAAGCAGCCAGGCACTTACTTCCTGACCAGCAGGCACGCATTTTACACCAGCGGGGATAATAAGTAAAGCATCTGCTTGTACTAGCGATAGCAAGTTCCCCGAACCTTGATGTCCCGTCAGTTTTGCGACGTGGACTCCATCTTGCTCATGGAGGATGGCTCGCAGATAACTTTCCCGTCCATCAGAGAGGATCTCCTCTTCGCAGCGCACGCGGACCGTGAGCCTGCTTCCGTCCGAGATGCCGCTCAAACGCCCGAGCATATCGCGTACGAAAACCTCAAAACCAACGAATGCTGAAACGGGATTCCCCGGCAACCCAATGAATGGAATATTTTTGTAATTGCCAAATGCCACTGGTTTGCCCGGGCGCATGTTCACACGCCAGAAATCCAATGCCCCATTCGCTTCGATGACTTCTTTCACGTAATCAAATGCGCCCACACTGACCCCCGCCGACGAAATGATCAAGTCCACGTTTTGGTGCGCGGCTTGTTCGATCAGAGTCTTCACCGAGTCGCGGGTATCTTTGGCGACACCCAGCCTCAAGACTTCAGCGTTGGCACTTTCGATCAACGCCGCCAGCATGTACGAATTTGAATCGCGGATCTTGCCTGATTCCAGCGGCGCATTAACTTCCAGCAATTCATCGCCCGAAGAGAGTAATGCCACGCGCGGTTTTTTATACACTTCAATATTTGAAAAGCCCAACATGGCAAGGATGCCCGCCGTTTGCGGATTGATGCGGTGTCCCTTATGTAGAACAGCGTCGCCTGCGTGAACATCCATACCGCGCGGACGGACGTTCTCTCCGCTTTTGAGGGGCTTTGTGATTTGAACATGAGTCGGTGCTGTTGAGCCCGCATCGCGGTTGTTGAAATCGGTGTCTTCAACGGGGACGACTGCATCAGCACCTGTTGGTAATTGCGCACCCGTCATGATGCGCGCGGCTTCACCGGGGGCGAGGGAAATTGTCGGGTGGGATCCGGCTGGGATATCAGCGACCACTCTCAAGGTCAGGGGTGAAGCGGGCGCGGCGGTTGATGAGTCAAAAGCGCGGAGGGCGAAGCCATCCATGGAGGAGTTGTCGAAGAGGGGGAGATCATCCGCCGCGATAACATCCATTGCCAGGATGCGATTGGCAGCTTCACTGAGCGAGATGGTTTCGGGCGCTACAGGTTTGAATTGGGAAAGAATACGTGTGCGCGCTTCTGCTACGCTAAGCAATGCCATAATAATTATCCAGGGTTTGTGCGGTGAGCTTCGAGTACATTGGGTAGACTTTCGATGCGCGTGAGGATGCGGCTAAGTTGCGAAAGGTCTTTGACTTCGATGGTGAGGCTGATGACTGCCAGCGTGCGGCTGACACTGACGCTGACATTGACGATGTTGACGTTTTCACTGGTAAGCAGGGTTGATATATCCATTGTCAAACCCTGACGGTCGTAGGCTTTCACTTTGATCGCCACGGGGAAGGTGTGTTCCAATTTGCCCCAGCCCACTTGCAGAAGCCTTTCCTTATCTTTTCTACGGAGCATGTTCGGGCAATCTTGCCGATGGATCGTTGCGCCGCGTCCGCGCGTGATGTAGCCCACGATCTGGTCGCCAGGCGCAGGGTTGCAGCAGCGTGCCATCTGCCAAAGTAAACCTTTTAGACCTACCACTTCAATGGCGTCATTGCTGGTGGTCTTGGCTGGGGTCGTGCCGACCGCAAGAATATCGCTGTTCTCTTCTTTTTCTGAAAAACGGCGGATCACGCGGCTAATGGAGATATCGCCGCAGCCGAGCGCGATAAAAAGTTCGTCAGGGGTTTTGTAACCCATGTCGCGCGCCATGATCTCAAAGTTGGTTTCTGCGATGCCAAGCCTTTGTAGTTCACGTTCGAGCGTGGTGCGCCCTTGAATGAGGTTTTGTTCGTCTTCTTGTTTCTTGAACCAGGCTTTGATCTTGGAACGGGCGCGCTGAGTTTTGACGAGACCCAGATTCGAATTCAACCAATCGCGGCTGGGTCCGCCGCGCTTCGCAGTTAGGATCTCCACTTGATCGCCGGTCTTCAAGTCCTGATACAACGGGACAAGTTTGCCGTTCACTCTTGCGCCACGACAGCGATGCCCGATATCGGTATGGACATGATACGCAAAGTCAATGGGCGTGGAACCAGCGGAAAGATCAATGATATCGCCGCGCGGCGTGAAGATATAAACGCGGTCTTGAAAGACGTCAGTCTTCATGCCTTCCATGAATTCGTTGGCGTCGCTCACTTCCGAGCGCCAATCCATCATGTTGCGCAGCCATTTGATGCGTTCTTCAAAGATCTTGTTTGAATCCTTACTGCCCTCTTTGTAGCGCCAGTGTGCGGCGATACCATATTCTGCATTTTGGTGCATCTCAGGCGTGCGAATCTGCACCTCCAGAGGGCGCTTGTCATCATAGATCACGGCGGTATGAAGTGATTGATAAAAATTATCCTTGGGCGCGGCAATGTAATCATCGAACTCGCCAGGAATGGGACGCCACGAAGTGTGGATAACACCTAAAGTGGCATAGCAGGCGGGAATATCCGGCACAATAATGCGCACTGCACGCACATCCCGGACGAGATCGAAGGGCTTGCCTTTCTGCGTCATCTTTTTGTAAATGGAATAGACGTGCTTTGGGCGCCCACTGATCTCGACATTATTGATATTGTTCTTAGCCAGTAATTTTGCAAGATGATCTTTAATGGATTCAACTTGAGTTTCGCGCTCCACCTGTTTTTCGTGATCAAGATTTGTGAGGATCTCGGAATATTTCTCAGGGTTGAGGTGTTGAAAACCCAGGTCTTCCAACTCCCACTTCATCTGCCAGATGCCGAGCCGATTTGCAAGTGGGGCAAAAATATCAAGGGTTTCTTTTGCGATCCGCTTACGCTTTTCTTCCGGCATGTGCAGAAGGGTGCGCATGTTGTGGAGGCGATCTGCCAGTTTGATCAGCACCACGCGCACATCATCGCCCATGGCAAGGAAGGTTTTTCGCAAAGTCTCGGATGCCAGGTCTTGCTTGCGAGTCTTCTTTGTGACCTCATCCTCCGGCAGAGTCTTATCTTTGCTTTCATCGGTATGCATATCACCGCGCGAGACGCGCGGCAGGTTGGTGAGTTTGGTGACGCCATCCACGAGATTCGCTACTGTATCCCCAAAATCGGTCCGCAGGTCTTGCAGGGTGATCTTGGTATCCTCCACTGTGTCATGTAGTAGCCCGGCAGCGATCACTTCAGCGGGTGCGCCCATCTCAGCCAGAATACCAGCTACTTCCAGACAGTGTGTAATGTAGGGCTTTCCAGAATGGCGCATTTGTCCCTGGTGCGCTTCTTCTGCCACCCTATAAGCACGATCGATCAACTCGCGTTCAGCAAGATTGTAATTATCGGGTAATTGGCTATAAAATTTCTCAAGGGGTGCATTACGGCTAATGGCTTTCATGCCGTGTATTTTACTACGCTCGTTGATGCGGCAGAGAAGACCGCCATCCTGGCAGGCTTTTGCAACGGCGGTTGATCGTGAGCTTATTTGGTCTGGTAAAATCGAAACAGGATTTTATCCGATGCCCATCATCAATAACGTAACGCGACTACTCGAGTCGCGCAAGATTTCATATACAGCTTACGAACTTCCTGTTGAGAAACACGGTGCTATGGAAACAGCGCAGCTTCTCAACGTTGAGCCTGCTTCGGTTTTCAAGACCATTGTCATCACCCGCGATAAACCCAAGAAGCCATTGCTCGTAGTTGTTCCCGGTCCCTCGAGCGTGGACTTGAAACTGCTCGCTTCAGCCCTGGGCGAAAAGAAAGTGTACTTGCCAACCGAACGTGAAGCCGAACAATTGACTGGCTTACAAGCTGGCGGCATTTCCCCACTGGCATTAATCAATAAAGGCTTTCAAGTCCTCATCGATAGTTCAGCGCAAGACTATTCTGCAATCCACGTCTCTGGTGGGCAAAGAGGCTTGAACATCAAATTACCGGTAGCGGACTTGGTCAAGTTGACAAATGCCCGGCTTGCCGCAGTGAGCAAGCCGGAAAACTAACGTTGTGTGCTGTTTTGTGGTTTCTCTCACCCTTGAAGACTGACCGAATCTTTTTTGACAATAAAGGTCCATTTGTCAGAATTATTGATACAGCCATATCCCGTTAATGTGATTTGACTGCTGGGGTCATTGACAAGAACGGTGATGTTATAACAACCTTGTACAAGGTCCGTGATCAATAGTGAACCGACTTTCCCAAGGGTGTAATCACGGAAGCCGCAATCTCCAAATGGTGTCTTATTCAAGGTGAGCCGCACTGTAATTCGCGAGCGCGAGTCGTTTTGGATTTTTATTTTTGTTGGACTGCCACCTGAAATGGAACTTAGTGGTATGTTGCATGCGTATGAATTTCCTCCCCCTGAACCTACTGGCATCGGAGTGACTATAGTCTCAGGCGTAGATGTTTCTGTTGCCAATACAACTAGTACATCTGTGGGGGTAGTTGTTGGCGTAGATGTTTCAGTTGGCGGGATGAGGGTGGGTGTTGAAAGCACGGCATATGTTTCGGTGCTCACGGGAAACGTTGCAACGACGACAGTATTTTGAGTGCTCAGCATGTCAACTATAGGGGTTGTGGGTGTGTTACAGGCGCTCAAGAAAACTACAATTACAACGATCAATAACAACGCAAGAATGTTTTTCATTTTTATTAACAACTCGAATAAATATAGTAGTCTTTATAACTAAAGGAGATAAGCAGCGCGCTGCTTATCTCCTTTAGCCCCTTCAATCCTTTGATTTTTAGCGTCCTTGTAGGCTGACATTATCTCTGGTGATAACAAATGTCCATTGATCGGGGTTGTTGATGCAGCCGTAACCGAAAGATTTGGTCGGCTTATTTGGGTCGTTAACGAACACACTGACGTTGTAACATGCTTGTGGTAAGTCCGTAATTACAGGAGCGCCGCCTTTGCCAATGTTATAACCTCTAAAGCCACATTGACCAAAGGGCGTTATATTCAAATAGACCGAGACCGTGATCGGTGCGCCGGTGTCATTCTCCAGTTTGATCTTTGTCGGTTTACCAAGTGGGTCAGCGCCCAATGGTGCATTGCACGGATCGGAGTTTCCGTTTGACGAAGTTGCCAGGGCGATAGCGGTTGAAGTTTCAGTTACAGCCGGTGTTTCAGTGGGCTGAAGCGTTGGTGTGGGCGTTTCAGTGGGTGTTTCGGTCGGCAAGGGTGTCGATGTAGGGATCGCCGCCATGGTTTCAGCAACTATTGTAAGTGCAGCAGCGACCGAAGTGTTTTGAATGCTTACCACATCAACTGTCGGGGCTATTGGTGCTGCACTACAGGCGCTCACAAACAGTGTAATGGCCACAATAGCTGATATAGTTCGAATATTTTTCATTAATTGTTCTCGGTTAGCAGTTTGGATAGCAACCGCCCTGCGCAACGATCGCCTCATTACGCACGATGATTTTCCAACTACCCCCATTTATATTGAAGGCTCCGAAAACTTTAAAGTTCTGTTTGCCATTAACGAAAGCCCCAGCGCTATACATCCCGACCGGACCGGAGAAGCTGGTGCTATAAATGTTTAGCCATCCGCATTCGCCTAACGGCGTAACAACCGACATGAGAAGCAAAACTTCGCCTTTTGGTTTGGTTTCATTTACAACTGCAAAACTAGCCGAGGGTCCCTGCCATTTTAATAACGGCTGATTGCATGGGTCGGTACCGGCAGCGGGTTGCGGAGTAAAAGTAGGTAGATCAGTGGCTAACAAAAGGACGGTGGGAGTGGCAAGCGCATCCAAGGTTGGTGAAGGTTCAAGAGTATTTGTTGGCAAAGGAGTCTCTGTAAACGCTTCAGTTGGAGGCAGCGCTGTGTTTGTTGGTATGGCCGCCTGTGTTCCGGCTACAAGCGTGAACGCAGCCGCCATGGCAGTGTTTTGCACGCTCACGCCGTCAGCCGTCGGAGCAGCAACAGGAGCACCACAGGCGCTAATCAATGCAGCTAGTAGCAGAATATAAAATATTTTCTTTTGTTTCATTCGATGATTATTCCTTTAGTAAAGCGATGGGTCTGTAACCTGAATTAAGGCTGGGTAACAGACTCCATGAACTGCGTAAGCGTATCACGCAGCATGCGCTCAGGCAGCGCGCCCACCTGGCGATGAACGATCTTGCCATTTGCCACAAACAGCATGGTGGGGATGCCCTGGATGCCGTATTTTGTCATCCATTCCTGGTTTTCATCGGTATTGATCTTTGTGATCAATAGCTTGCCTGCATATTCCTTGGCAAATTTATCCAGGATCGGAGCGATCATTTTGCAGGGTCCGCACCAGGGTGCCCAGAAATCCACGATGACGGGGATGTTTGATTGCAGAACCTTTTGCTCATATTCAGCATCAGTTATGTGAACGGGTTCGTTTGACATGTTATTACACCTTTATTTGATTAATTTTTGTTGGGGGATCGTGCCCTAAACGTAAAAAAGTATAACACACAACCCACATGATATAATCGCCGCTCATGGCTGATTTATTTGCAAAATGGAGAAGCGGTCTCGCAAAAACCAGCAAGACCACATTCGGACGACTTGCCACACTTTTCGGCGCTACCGAGATTACGCATGAGACTTGGGATGAATTGGAAGCCCTACTTATTCAAGCGGATTTGGGGCTCGAAACAGCAAGTGATGTCCTGGATGCTCTTCAACGCGTCGTGCGGACCGAGGGGCTGACTCGCTCCGAGGAGCTTTCAGAGGCGCTTCGAGCTGAGCTCCGCGCCAGGCTCGATGTTCCGCCAGCCTTTAACTGGAAGAATAAACCATCTGTCATTTTGGTGGTTGGTGTTAATGGCTCAGGCAAAACTACAACGATTGCCAAATTAGGTCAACGCTATCGAGCCGAGGGTAAGAGTCTGCTCTTTGGTGCGGCGGACACTTTTCGAGCGGCGGCAGTTGATCAGTTACAAGTTTGGGGTGAAAGACTCGGCGTCGAAGTTGTATCAGGCGCACCTGAGTCTGATCCGGGCGCGGTCGCTTTCAATGCCGTTCAGGCGGGTGTGGCACGCGGCATGGATTTAGTTGTCATCGATACAGCCGGTCGCTTACACACGCGCTTTAACTTAATGGAAGAACTCAAGAAAGTAAATCGAGTCGTTGGCAAGGCTCTGCCGGGCGCGCCGCATGCAGTGTGGTTGGTGCTCGATGCCACCACGGGGCAAAATGCCCTGCAACAGGCGAAGGCTTTTAAAGAAGCGGTTGGCGTGACGGGTGTCATATTATCCAAACTGGATTCGTCAGCACGCGGTGGATTTGCATTTGCCATTCAACGTGAATTGGGTTTGCCGATTCTGTTTGCGGGGCTCGGAGAAAAACCCGAAGACCTGACACCCTTTGATCCGAACGCTTTTGTTGATGGAATTTTAGGAAAATAACGTAGCGCAAGATATTATCTTGCGGCACAAGGAGTTCCCATGCAAGACCTAGTGAATCGTTTGAAAGCTGCACAGGAAATAACCCGCCAACTACTGGTGCGTCTTTGACTTCGAGTCTAAAGAAGCCACCTTTTCCCAACTTGAAAAAGAAATAGAAGCTCCCGATTTTTGGAACAACGCTTCACAAGCCCAGCGTTTGATGAAGCAATACACAACCTTGAAATCCGAGGTCGAATCCTGGCGGAGTTTTTCACGCCGCCTGCATGACGCGCTCGAACTTGCCCAACTCGATGACGCAAGCTTGCGTTCTGAACTAGAAACAGAAGTAGCGGCGATCGAAGCTGACTTGGAAAAACGTTCATTCACTGCCATGTTATCGGGCAAGCATGACCGTGATTCTGCCATTCTGGCAATCCATGCCGGCGCAGGCGGGACAGATTCGCAAGATTGGGCGGGGATGCTCGAGCGGATGTATTTGCGTTGGGCAGAATCACGCGGATTTCAAACCGAAATTTTGGATATCACACTAGG
>CAZMQE010000026.1:4978-8917 GCA_964568115.1 uncultured Anaerolinea sp. | reverse complement strand
TGCGTTGGGCAGAATCACGCGGATTTCAAACCGAAATTTTGGATATCACACTAGGCGAAGAAGCTGGAATTAAAAGCGTAACGATCGCAATAGACGGCGAATATGCCTTTGGCTATCTGCGTTCCGAAAAAGGTGTTCATCGTTTGGTGCGTCTATCTCCATTTGACGCGGCGCATCGCAGGCATACTTCCTTTGCGCTGATTGAAATTTTGCCACAAGTGGCGATGGATGAAGCTGAGATCAATATTGAACCCGGCGATATCAAGATGGATGTGTTCCGTTCCTCCGGTGCGGGTGGGCAGAATGTGCAAAAGAATGCCACTGCGGTCCGTCTGACGCATTTGCCAACAGGCATCGTGGTGACATGTCAGAATGAAAGATCACAAAGCCAGAACCGCGAATTTGCCATGCGTATCTTGCGTGCCCGTCTATTGGAATTGAAGCAGGCTGAGCGCGAAGAGGAGCGTGCGGTTTTGCGCGGTGAATATACCAAGGCGGAGTGGGGGAGCCAGATCCGCTCGTATGTATTGCATCCCTATCAAATGGTGAAGGATCACCGCACAGAGCATGAGACAGGCAACACGCAGGCGGTGCTGGATGGCGAATTGGATGAGTTTATGGAATCCTATCTGCGGCATTCGTAGGAGGCAAACCGTATGAAAAAAATATTGAATATTATTTTTACCCGCGAAAATTTTCTTGCCTTTGTGTTGTGTTTGATTTTGATCGCACTGGTGATCTTTACTGCTGATACTTCGCCTACCTGGATCTATCAGGGATTCTAATGTCCGTCACGCAGATTCTTGTTCTTGCGGTTGTTGCCATTCTTGTTAATCAATTGAAGAATGGGCGTTCTTTGGCACTATTGGGTGTGAGTGCGTTAGTGATTTATTGGATTCAACCCATTCAAGAATCTGTCAATCTAACGTTTTGGTTCCCAACCTTCACGCTTGGGTTGACAGTCGTCTTTTGGTTACTCGTATCCACGCCTGAAACACGCCGTTGGAGACAAAACTGGGGAGCAGTCGCGGTTTTGTTGGGGGTTATTGTTTTGGTTGATTTGAATCGTTATTTTCAAATCGAGTATTTTTTCGTTGCAGATACTCCCAGGGTTCAGTTGGTCGCCGCTATTATATTAGCATTTACACTAGCGGGGTTTATTCTGGCGCGCATCAAGCGAATCCCTGCGGCTGTATTCGTGCTTGCGGTCATTGGATTGATCGTGATGTTGTTGCTTTTGAAAACACCGTCAGCGTTGACGAGGTTGATCGAAGCTGTAGCGGCTTTGCGGGGGAAGGACGCGGTGGAAGTATCCACACTTTCGTGGCTTGGGTTTTCATATGTCGCCTTTCGTCTTATGCATACCGTCATCGATCGAAAAGCGGGACGTTTGCCAGCCGTCACTTTAGCTGAGTACGTGAATTATGTTATCTTCTTCCCTGCTTTTTCCGCAGGTCCGATCGATCGGCTTGAGCGTTTTATTCGTAACTTGAATCAGCCGATAGTATTGGAACAGGCTGGTTGGGTGGATGCGGGCACACGTTTGTTTTGGGGGTTGTTTAAAAAGTTCATCATTGCCGATGCGCTGGCATGGATCGCCTTGAATGAAAAGTTTGCCTTGGATGTGCGCTCAGCGGGTTGGATGTGGGTTTTGCTGTATGCATATTCACTGAGGATCTATTTTGATTTTAGCGGTTATACCGATATTGCCATTGGACTTGGGAAATTATTGGGAGTGCAACTCCCTGAAAATTTCGATGCGCCCTATCTCAAGCCGAACCTGACGCAGTTTTGGAATTCATGGCATATGACGTTGACTCAGTGGTTCAGGTCGTATTTTTTCAATCCGTTCACGCGTTTTATGCGTTCAAGCAAAATATCATTGCCGATGTGGTTGATGGTTTTTATCGCTCAACTCGCTACGATGATATTGATCGGTCTTTGGCATGGTGTAACGCTGGGGTTTTTCTTGTGGGGCATGTGGCATGGCGTGGGTTTGTTTCTTCAAAACCGTTGGAGCGAGTGGATGCGCACGCATACACCTGCGTGGGGTGTGACGCCTTGGGGAACAAATGTATTGAGATATTCAGGCGTCTTTCTCACGTTTCATTTTGTGACTTTGGGCTGGCTCTTTTTCTTTATGCCTGATCCTGCCGTGGCATGGAATGTTATGCTCAAGTTGTTGGGAGTGGCATGAACATAAACGCTCGCCCGGTGGCAATTCTTGTAAAAGCCTTATGTCTATTTGTTTTGATCAACATAATGTTTGGATTAACCAAGCCTTCAGTTGCTGACATTTCCATCTATAACACTTTGGTTCCGGGGCTTAAGCGCATGCCGTTTGGCAATTACTCTGACCCTTACACAGTCACAGTCGATAGCGCGGATGCGATGTTTGCCGCGCATGAGATTTCAGCCCAAAAAACACCTGATGAGATTCGCGTTGCATTGGTTGGCGATTCGTCTATTTATGGTGAGAGCCTTTCTAGTCAAGATACATTGTCAGGGCAATGGAATGAACTTAGCCCTCAATGTAACGGTAAAAAGATAAAAATATACAACCTTGGTTATCCTCATCCGTCCATTATCAAAGATTTGGTTTTTATAGAAGAAGCTGTTGATCGGCAACCCGATGTCATTATCTGGTTTGTTACTTTGAACACCGTAATGAATCAATATCGTCTGAATCCTTTTCTAACGGGTAATCGTGAGCGCGCCTTGCAAATGATGGAAACTTATGATATTCCCTTTGGGTCACGAAAAGCTTTATCAGAACAGACGACGGCTTTTTATCAAGATTCAATTTATGGACAACGATCTTTTCTGGCACGTTGGCTAAAGCTTCAGGCACTCGGATTGCTTTGGTATGTAGTGGGCGATGATTTTCACCTTGAGCAAGGAAGCAAGGAAATCGTTTCGCCAGATGTAAAGAAGGACCCTAATTACAGAGACTTACCTCCTGACTCAGATCTAAAAGAATCGCTTCTGCTTGGTGCACTTACGGCTGGACATGCTGTTGCGGGTGAAATCCCTGTTTTGCTCGTGAATGAACCGATCTTTGTCGCTACTGGGATGCATTCCGACGTGCGCTATAATGACCTATATCCGCGTTGGGCGTATGATCAGTATCGTGGATTGCTTGCAGAGCATGCACAAGCAAACTCCATCAATTATCTCGATATGTGGAACGCTATCCCGCCTGAATTTTTCACCGATACTCCGCTACATCTTTCAGCGGACGGTGAGCGCCTGTTCGCTGAACAACTCAACCCAAAATTACTTTCCCTGGTTTGCCCATAAATTTTTTCAAAGGATAAAAATATGACCGAAACAATTTCCTCACTGGCTACATTCATCGCTTCAAAGATTCTCAAACAACCGAAACGTGTCATTACGGCAGATGAGTCTCTGATCTCAAGCGGCTTGATCGATTCGTTTAGTCTGATGGATCTGGCTTTATATGTAGAAGACACTTTTGGCGTCCGTATTGAAGATACAGAATTGAACGCGGACACTTTCGACAATTTAACGCAACTTGCTGCTCTGATCGAATCCCGTAAATAATGACGACTTTTCCTGAACGACTAAGAGCGCTTCACTCCACCCCGGAGCGGGTGGCTGTTACCCTGCAGTTTTCCAACGCTGACGATTTGCCGATCACGGTGGATCAGTTATTGCGCGGCGCAAGTTCGTATGCGAACGCCCTGGCAAAAGCGGGGATATACCCCGGTGAAGTGGTTGTGTTGATCCTGCAGCATGGTGAGCCTTTGTTGTACGCGTTCTGGGGAGCGATCTTGCACGGGGCGATCCCATCCATTATGCCGTTTCTGACGGAGAAGCTGTCTCCTGAACGATATCGCGCTGACCTATCCGCGTTGATCTCGGTCACGCAGCCAGCAGCCATCATCACATATCCTGAATTTGAAGCGGAAGTCCGTT
>CAZMQE010000026.1:0-4878 GCA_964568115.1 uncultured Anaerolinea sp. | reverse complement strand
GTCACGCAGCCAGCAGCCATCATCACATATCCTGAATTTGAAGCGGAAGTCCGTTCGGCGTTGAAGGAGGGGGATTCGGTCCGTGAAGTTGTGATTACGAATCAGGTTGAAGTTCAACCTGAAATTAATATTGATACCCTTTTAGGATTTCAGCGTAAACCTGACGATATTGTCCTGCTTCAACATTCCTCCGGAACGACCGGTTTGCAAAAGGGCGTTGCTCTTTCGCATCAGGCGGTTTTTAATCAACTGAATTCGTATGGAAAAGCGCTGGCTTTAAACGAAAGTGATGTTGTCGTTTCATGGCTTCCGCTCTATCATGATATGGGCTTGATCGCTGGTTTTCTCATGCCCATACTTTCTGGGATTCATTTGGTCTTGATGTCGCCGTTTGATTGGGTGCGTGCGCCGTACAAATTGATGCAGTCCGTTTCAAAATATCGCGGGACGCTTTCATGGCTGCCGAATTTTTCTTATAACTTTTGCGCCCAAAAGATCCGTGACCGCCATCTCGAAGGTGTGGATTTGTCATCTTGGCGGGCTGTGATCAATTGCTCCGAGCCGGTGCGCTGGGAAAGCCATTATGCGTTCTATGAGAAGTTTAAAGCCTATGGCTTGAAGATGGAGGCTTTACAGGCTTCGTACGCGATGGCAGAAAATGTTTTCGGGGTCACGCAAAGCCAGTTGGGGAACGTACCAGTTGTCGTTGAGTTGGACCGCGAGGCGTTTATGTCCGAGCGTGTGGCGAAGAGTCCCGTTGATGGGCGTCCAGCCATGAAGATGATGTCGTCGGGACGTCCGCTTGAGAATGTCAAAGTGAAGGTGCTTGATGAGAGCGGTAATGAAGTAGCTGACCGCGTCATTGGCGAGATCGCTCTGCAAAGTGACTGCATGTTGACGGGTTATTATCATCGCGATGACCTGACACAGAAAGCATTTCGAGATGGCTGGTACTTAACCGGCGATTTTGGATTTGTCCAGAATGGTGAGGTTTTTGTTTCTGGTCGCAAAAAAGATATGATCATTGTGGGAGGGAAGAATGTGTATCCGCAGGATCTGGAATCTTTGACGTATGAAGTGCCTGGTGTGCATGCCGGACGTTCTGTAGCGTTTGGTTTATTTGATGAAGAGCAAGGCACGGAAGATGTTGTGATCATTGCCGAGGTCGATTCGGAAGACCCGGATGAACAGCAGAAAGTGGCGGATGCGATCCGCTTGCATGTCACGAAAAATTCTGCCATTGCGTTGCGCTATGTAAAGGTTGTTGACCCGAAATGGATCTTGAAAACATCGAGTGGCAAAACCGCGCGATCTGCGAATAAAGAAAAGTTTTTAACTGAGTTACAGGATGAACAGGCTAGGGAGTAGACAACGTGCCTTCTACAGAACTTCTTCGTCAGGGCGTTGAGGCTGCACGCGCAGGGCAGAAACTAGAAGCGCGGAAAATTTTCATGCAAGTGGTTGAGATCGATCCGCAAAACGAACTGGCTTGGATGTGGCTCTCAGGTTTGATGGATGATTTGGAAGACCGAATCATTGCCTGTGAAAATGTGTTGACGATAAATCCTGCAAATGAAAAGGTGCGGGCGTATTTAGAATCGCTTTTAATGCAGAGAGAAATGCGCGCAAGGGATGAAGCGTTGGAAAAGCAGGCGGATCAAAAAGAAGGAGAGATTCCAAGCCAGGGTAGCGCAAATCAGCCTGTGTCACTTGCGCTTGCTGAGCAGTTGGAAGATGAGGGGAAGATTGAGGACGCAATAAAGACGTATGAATTGCTTGCGGCAAGAACCAAGGACAGAGCAACCTTCGATCATATTTATAAGCAGATTAGCAGGCTGGAGGGATTGCAGACTGAGAAAATTCAATACGTTGCCCCTGACACATCTCTGTTGCGCATGTCATTCACATGGACATTGGTATATGTAAGTTTTGTGTTTATTCAGGTTGGGTTGCGTCCCTTTGCTCATTTTTCATGGCTATGGCTGGGATTGCCGTTTGTTGCAGTGGGAAATTTTCTACTGTCATTGTCTGAAGTTCGCATTAAACATGCTATCTGGCAAAAGGTTTTTCTCGAAGAGGGAACAGGTTCCGGTTTTGCACGTGTTGTTCTGGCTGTGACGGGCTGGGTGCTTATTATCCTTCCGTTTGGATTCATGTTGTTGAGTTCATTATTCCGTTTAAGGAATTTTCAAATTCCGCCTGAGCCGTTTTAGGTGCTGATATGTTTCCATTAAACGATACAGAACCCAATCGCTATTCGTTCCTGCCTATTATGACAATCCTTTTGATCGTGGTGAATTGTCTTGTGTTTTTATTTGAGCTGTTTTCTATGAGCCAGAGCTTTGGCGGTTTTTGGGCAATTCTCATGAAATATGCCGTGACACCGACATTGATCTTAAGCGTGCAGGGTGGTGGTGCGGTGTCTAACGTCACTGCGATGTTTATGCACGGCGGGTTTCTTCACCTGTTCGGAAATATGCTGGCTTTGTGGGTGTTTGGCAGGCGCGTGGAAGATGCATGTGGTTCTGTGCGGTTTCTCGCTTTTTACCTGCTGGCAGGGACAATGGCGCATGTATTGTTTGTTGCCGTGCAGCATAATTCAGATGTTCCCGGTATTGGGGCAAGTGGTGCGATATTTGGCTTGATGGGCGCTTACCTGGTCCTCTATCCCGGCGGGCGGATTCGTACCTTGATCATTTGGTTTATTCCTCTTTGGCCCCGCATCCGGGCGATTTGGATCGTGTTGTATTTCGTCGGTATTCAAATTGTCCCGGCATTTCGAATTTTGACTGAAGATGCTGAATATTCTGTCAATCACTGGGCGCATTTGGGAGGCTTCTTTTCGGCAGTATTTATTCTCCTGTTTTTACGCCCTGAAGCTTATGCGCGATATTTAAGTGATACACCAGTGTAAAGAACCATATTTAAAAATAAAACAGTCCCGCGACTCGCGGGACTGTTTTATTTTTAAGTTATCCACCGGTGGGGAGGCGTTTTTCCAAAGTTCGGCTTAGTAGATCTTCCTGCTCGCGCGAGTGAGCTGCCTTATCGCGTTTCAATCTAAATGCCTTGCCTTCGTTAGCCTTATCGTTAGCTTGTTGCCAGGCGATCTGGAAAGCGGTCAATTCGGGTTCTTTTGTTTCGCCGGTTTCGAGAGCTTCCATCATTTCTTTCTGAGCGCTGCGCTTGCCGCCGCCTTTTTTCGGTTCTCTCTTTGCCGGTTTGAATTCTTCCACTTCCGGTTCCAGAGCTTTCATGCTTAATTTGATCTGCTTCTTCTTGCGGTCAACATCGAGCACCTTGGCTTCGATCTCATCGCCTTCTTTGACGATCTCGCTGGGGGTCTTGACGTATCCATGTGCAAGTTCGCTGACGTGGATCATGCCCGGGCGTTCAGCGCCAATTTCAACGAAGGCGCCATAGGTTTCGAGACGAACAACCTTGCCTTTGACGACCATATCAGGTTCGATCTCTTTCCATTCAAGACCAAGAGGCTGGATCATGGTGAGCTCAATGCGGTCCTTCTTGACGCGGCGGACCCACACATCCACCATCTGACCTTCTTTTACAACATCATCAACTTTGTTGATGGCGTCCTTGCTCAGTTGCGAAATATGAATGACCCCAGGAATGCTTTGTCCTACATCTACCAATGCCCCCGCGAGCGTGGTCTTCAAAACCTTTCCGCTCAACTTTGTTTTTGGTTCGAGCGCCGGAATAGGCGCGATTTCAGGTGTTGTCATTAGATTGTACTCCTATATATATTGTAGAGGGATAATGCCGAAGAATGATTATATCTGTCTGACATCTAACCGTCAATGTGAAATATGTACATTTTTGAAATGGATTTGGTAACGAAAACACTCAGATGAAAATAGGATTGGGATTCAGAATCAATTACCGGCTGGGGATGAAGCGGACGCGTCATCCTACGGGTAAGCTGACTCTTGATCCTGATTCTTGACCCAAATCTGATGTTTTCTCATCTCATCCTTGACGGTTTGTAGGGTTATGTATAAAATGGCGAAATGAATGTCATATTCGGAAACGGTTGCTGTAAATCATGTATGAATTCGACAAAATAGACATCAAAATCGTCAATTTGCTACTGGATGATGGGCGTATGCCGGCTTCGGAGATCGCCCGCCGTATCGGTGATATTTCGGAGCGAGCAGTTCGCTATCGGATCGACCGCATGGTGAATGATGGAATCGTGCGAGTCAGCGCCGTGGCAAAGCCTCAGGCGTTTGGTTTGACCACGATCGCGGATGTGTGGATGGAGGTTGAATCGGATCGGATTCTTGAAGTTGCCAAGAAGATGACCGAGTTTGATAATGTTAGTTATGTGGCGTGCGGCATTGGGGCATCAGACGTTAGCATTCAGATCGTTGCGAAAGATACAGCCGAGATCTATCAGTTTGTAACAGAGGTTGTTCGTAAAGTGCCCGGTGTTCGCAAAACGACCACTTCCATTGTGCCATTGGTTCTCAAAGATGTATATCAATGGCGTATCCCTGAAAGAGTTGTAAAGGGTTTAGCGTCTGATTAAATTTTGTTTGGAGGAAAACTCATGTTTGGTTCGAAAACGCAATCATTGCAACAGCGCGCGCAAAAGGTGATGCCTTTAGGGGTCAATTCTAATTTCCGATATTGGGGCGAAGGCATCACGCCTTATGTCGATAAAGCCAAAGGTGCCTATTTGTGGGATGTGGATGGCAAGAAATATATAGATTATCGTATGGCATTTGGTCCCATTATCTTGGGGCATTCCTATAATGAAGTTGATCAGAAGGTTATTGAAGAAATCCAAAAAGGGATTCTCTTCGCGATGACCGGCGAGTTGGAAGTATCGGTTGCGGAGATGATCACAGAAATGGC
>CAZMQE010000025.1:0-20269 GCA_964568115.1 uncultured Anaerolinea sp. | reverse complement strand
GATATCCTTTCGTTCGCCAAAGCCATCACGAGCGGATACGCTCAATTAGGCGGTATCCAGATCTCGGATGAGATCCGCGAGACGATGGAGTCTGCACCCGAGTCTGAAGCGTACATGCATGGCTATACCTACTCAGGTCATGCAATGGCTTGCGCGGTGGGCTTGAAGAATCTTGAGTTGATGGAACGCGAAGAATTCCCGAAGCGCGCCAAAGAACTTGGCAAACGTCTGCTCGATGGATTGAAGACCCTAACCGAATTCCCATTCGTCGGCGATGTGCGCGGACTTGGTTTGGTCTGTGGTGTGGAGATCGTTTCAAACAAAGAGACCAAGACCGCTGACCCTGCCATGACGATGAAGATCTTCAAAGCCGCCCAGGAACGCGGACTGCGGTCGCGTCCGCTTGGGAATACGCTGGCATTTTCACCTCCGCTTTCGATCAATGAAGATGAAGTGGATGAGATCGTGAAGCGCCTCGGTGCGGCGATGGATGGAATTTCATGAATGGCCGGTGGTTGAGCGCAAGCAGTCGAAACCACGAGTAACAATAATAATTCTGCTTAGTTGTTGGTCTCGATACGGGCGAGAATATCACTCGCCCTACTCGACCAACGGTATTAACCAATAATGTCTGTTTACCTCCACGATATTCCTCTCTCGCAAGCCCAAGCCCGATTACGAGATGCATTGCAAGATGCCGATCTCTGGCGGGTGCTGGGTGACGAGATCATTCCCCTTGATGAAAATGCGATTGGTCGCGTAACTACCGAACCGATCTGGGCGAAGGTTTCATCGCCGCATTATCACGCCTCTGCCATGGATGGATTTGCAGTGCGGGCTCTATCCACGGTTGGAGCGATGCCGTCTACGCCAATGACCCTGTCTATGGGATCGGAAGCGCAATATGTAGATACCGGCGACCCGCTCCCTGATTGGGCAAATGCAGTCATCCCGATCGAGAATGTGGAATCGCTGGATGAAAATGGGCAGATCACTTCTGCGATTCGTCAGCCTGCTTCCATTCGAATTCGCGCTTCTGTCGCGCCGTGGAGTCATGTGCGTCCGCTTGGGGAGGATATCGTTGCGACGCAATTGGTTTTACCAGCAGGACACATCCTCAAGCCCGTGGACTTGGGCGCCATCGCCGCTTCAGGACATCAAGAGATCAAAGTTTCACGGAAACCGAGAGTTGCCATATTGCCCACCGGTACCGAGTTGGTTCCGATTGGCAGCGTACTTAAAGCTGGCGATATTCTCGAATACAACTCGCTGGTCCTTGCGGCACAAGTCAAAGCGATGGGCGGGGAACCAACGCGTTATCCGATCACGAAAGATGATTTTGATCTGATCTGCGAACGCGTGTTGGAAGCCGCGCAAGACCATGATCTTGTTTTGCTCAATGCAGGTTCATCGGCAGGCGCAGAAGATTTCTCAGCAAAGGTTGTTGAGAAACTTGGACAATTGCTTGTACATGGCGTGGCGGTGAGACCGGGGCATCCTGTCATACTTGGGCTTGTCAATCGTCAATCCAAAATCGAAAATCGTAAATCGGAAGACCTGACACCTGACACCTCGCACCTGATACCCATTATTGGTGTTCCCGGTTACCCAGTCTCCGCCGCGTTAACCATTGATATCTTTGTTGAACCGCTCATTGCGCAATGGCTTGGGCGCAGACCGCTTGAACTCCCAACCGAAACCGCCATTCTTACACGGAAGCTTGTCTCACCGGCTGGCGATGATGATTTTGTGCGCGTTGTGGTCGGTAGGGTGGGTGAAAAACTTCTCGCCGCGCCGTTGTCACGTGGAGCCGGAGTCATCACATCACTCGTGCAAGCGGATGGGTTGGCGTTAGTCCCCAGTGGAATCCAGGGAATTGAAGCTGGTGAAAAGATTCAAGTGCGGTTGTATCGCAGTAGAGCAGAAATTGAAAAAACGATTTTCTGTATCGGCTCACATGACCTGACGCTTGATCTGATCGCGCAGTTTTTATCCGTCCGCAACCGGCGGCTTGTGTCTGCAAATGTGGGCTCGCAGGGTGGTTTGGTTGCATTGCGGCGTGGCGAGGCGCATCTTGCCGGGTCGCATTTATTGAATCCTGAAACGGGCGAATACAATATTTCATACATTCGTCAGTATATGCCGGGCATTCCGGTCAAGGTTGTTGCGTTGGTGGGGCGTGATCAAGGATTGATGGTGAAGAAGGGCAATCCAAAAGGCATCAAAAGTCTGGGAGACCTCGCCAATTCCAAAGTCCAATTCGTGAACCGCCAGCGCGGTGCTGGTACGCGTGTCCTATTGGACTATTATTTGAATTCGATGACAATATCGCCAGAGTCCATTGTTGGCTACAATCAGGAAGAGTATACTCATCTTGGAGTTGCCGCGGCGATCGCTTCAGGGCGTGCCGATTGCGGACTTGGGATTGCCGCCGCCGCGCAAGCATTAGATCTGGATTTTGTGCCGCTGTTTCAAGAACGTTATGACCTGGTGATCCCCAAACAATATTCAGAAGCTGACTTGCTTGCGCCTCTTTTTGAACTTTTAGCTGATTCAGCATTTCGAACAGCCGTTTCTCAACTGACAGGTTACGACGTGTCTGTAATGGGCACGATCATTTTGGAGGATTAGATGGACGAAGGTTTAATCATTGACGATAATCGTCAAACAGCCGATGCGCTGAATCAAATGTTGGGTGTTTTGGGGTTTAAGGCACGTGTGGCGTATGGCTCAAGTGCGGCGATGGAATTATTGGGAACCAGTTTTACACCGAAATTTATTTGTCTCGATATCAACATGCCCGGCGTGGACGGTACTGAGATCCTTGCGTATCTCAAACGTGAGCCGCGTTTGATGCCTGTGCCGGTGTTTGTGATCACCTCTGACGATCAGCCCGAAACGCGCACAAAGGTAATGAAACTTGGTGCAACGGCGATGCTCATCAAACCGGCTACCATCGACGCAATGGAAACTGCATTCAAGACAGCCAAAATGTTGGCGTAGTTTGCAAGCATAAAATTAAAAATGCACTCCAATTTGGAGTGCATTTTTAATTTTAGAGACTATGACCTGTTATGGTTTTGGGTTGGGGTAGGCAGATTCTACAAACCCGGTCACTACACCATCCACCGCGCGATTGCCGTAGAGCTCTCCGTTGACGGTCACGGTGTAGCTGCCTGAACCTGAGATCTCCTGATCGGTGCCAGAGACGCTGTGCCAGGTAAAGGTCAGTTGGTTGCCAGAGAGTGTTCCCGAACCTTCGTGGATACCGCCAGAAACCAGCCATTGCAAATTGTATTCATTGACTGCCTCACCAGCGAAGACCGTGAGTGTGCCGCCGTATTGTTCTCCAGTAGGGTCGTTGGCGTTGAGCGCGTAAGATCCGAGGATGCTCGGCACCTGGTCGGCAGGCGCGTCAGCGCCAAGCGTTGCCGGGGGCTTGCGTCCGCAGGCTGATAAGCTCACAGCAAGGATTAACATTAAGATCAGTATTCGTTTCATGGCTCCTCGTTATTTTTCTTTCATGGTCATCAAGAAGGCGATCAGATCCTCGATCTGTTCTTCAGTGAGGATCTTGCCAAAATTTTGAATCATTTGCCCTTCCGGAAAGCCCGGGACAACATAAGCGTTGGGGGTCAGAATGGATTGCCGCAGATATTCTTCTGCGGTCATGCCAGGGATGCGTAGACCGGCGCGGTCTGCGATCCCATAAAAGGATGGTCCAATGATGGTCTCACCTTTTTCGAGCGAATGACAAATACGGCAGCCAGCATTCAAGCCCGCTTCGTTTTCGTTATAGATGCGCTCGCCAACCTTTGGGTCGGGGATGTGGACATCTCGAAAGTTGATGGTGAGCGCCTGATTGGGTTCCAGGGTCAGCGTTTTATCAAACAGCAATTGCCCAAAGCTTTGATTGGGTCGATCGTACAACGTGATGATGATGTGATGCTCGCCCACCGGCAACGGAATCTGTTCAAAGATCCGCGCGCCTTGATTGATGTGATTATCAGTGGCGGTGTAGGTTTTGTCAAAGATGGGCTTGGAGTCCACTTCCAGTGTGAGGCGGGTTGGTTCGTGCAGATCAGGCTCAGGGGTGGTGGGAACCGGCACATCGTGAATCGCGTATCCGCTGTGGTGGGTCATTTGAATCGCGAGTATCGCCGAATCCGTATTGAAGAACTGGGTGGGCATATCGCTCAACCAAATTTGCGCCGATGTGACAACGCCCATCAAGATCAACAGCGGGATAATGAAACGGAGATGACTTTTGTTGGGCGTGAAATTGTAAGTATTCGCTTCAGACTTCCCTTTGGTTTGGAGCGCTGTTCCAAAATCCTTTGGCGCCGCCCAAGCCGTATGCACCAGCGGAATGAAGTTGGGCCTGAGTTTGGGGAGCCGTTCACCAGTGACGCGCTCATTGAGCCAGAGATTGCCTTCCCGGTTGGCGCAATCTTCAGGCGGGCAACCGATGAATTGCACTTCCTTAGCGCCAGCATCCAGCGCCTGCGCGGCTAAGTTTGGATTCGCCATGGCGATGCAAGTCAGCGGGACAACATGAATGTTGGGGTCGTTGAAATAATTGGCAGTGCCATGCAGGGCGTGACGTTCACAAGTGAAAACAACCTTGATGTTTTTCTTTTCGGCAACGGTGCCAAGCGTGGTTTGCCAGAGTGGATCAAGTGGCAAATCACCAAAGGTTAGAGCATTATCGGGGCAACTGCCGATGCAGACGCCGCAGGACACGCACAAGTTCGGATCAATCGCGGCTTGAAATTTGGGACGCGCGCCATCGGTGCGCGGGATCATTTTGATGGCAAGGTAGGGACAATCCCGTTCGCAAAGTGTGCAGCCATCGCAATGAGTTAAATTCACTTTGACGGGTTCGAGTTTTTTAGCGCGGGGCATGAGCCAGGGTGCCGCCGTGATAACACCGATGACGAAAAGGAGTATGCTCCAAAACAGAGCTTGTGGTCCGCGCAGGAAGGTGGGTAGGTAGAATAAGTAGAACAGATCAATCGGCGCCTGGCTGGGGAGCTGGGTGCTGTTGAGCGGTGGCAACATGCCAATGGGGAAAAGCGCTGCAGAGAGCAATAAGACGAAACCAGAAATTGCCATCCAATATTTGGGAGGCAACCACTTGGCGCGGCTCATGCGTTTGAGGTGCAGCCATAGGAAATAAAAGGTCAGCGCTGAAAGTCCCAGATGCAACACGATGATGATCATCATGAAGATCCAGCCGGTACCGGCGGCTTCACCAACAATGAAATCTACAATGAAAGTTTTTCCGCGTTGGAAATTGCCAAGGACTTTGAATAGGCTTTGGTTCAGGAGTTGAACACGCTCATCCCAAATGAGCCAATAGCCAGTGATACCGATCGCCCAGATCACAACCGCCATGCCAATGCCGGTGACCCATGCCAGCCAACGCGGTCCACGAAAGCGATCTTGGAAAAAGGTCCGCCAGCCGTGCAGCAGTGCAAAGATCACTGCGGCATCTGAGGCATATCGATGTATGGCGCGGATGATGCGACTGATCGAATTGGCTTCGATCTTGGATACAGCCAAATATGAAAAAGTAAAACCGAAAGGGTAGAATAAAGTTAGATAAATGCCAGTTAGCAGAATCACCAACAGGAGAAATATTGTGATCGTGCCGGTGTGATAGAGGGGATTAAAGCGTGGGTCGTTGATCAGCCAGTTGAGTGGGGCTTCGAGACGCAGGGAAATCTCTTCGAGGAAGTTGAGCAAACGCCGGTTGGGATTTTTGAGGCGCGTGTTCCAATCCACGCTGGGGTTGCGTTCGTTAAATGAGTCGGGGGTTTGTTTGTTGGAAACAGGAGTGGGCATGTGGGATTCAGATTTAAACAGGCGACAGCCACATTGTTGAGATGGGCTGTCGCCTGTTTTTTAAATTACCAGACTCGGAAGCCGGGAGAAGTGAGAGCGATGTTTTTGATTAGCTCGAAGAGTACTGGACCATAAACGATCACGATCAAGGCTAAGGAGCCGTAGATCCACGGAGCCCAGCGATCCAACCAGATGGGGCTGAGAGCCGGATCTTGCATCGGTTCTGCAACTGGCACTTCCAGTTCTTCAGCGAGGGTTTCTTTATTCGTAGCGGTCTTCACGATCACGATGAAATAAAGAATTACGCTCACGAACAAGATAGCGCCACCAACACCCACCTGGAAGAGACGGCTGTTCCATTCAGCAGGAACGTAGGGAGCCAAACCGAGTGGTACGCGGCGAGGGGCACCCAGCAGACCCAACACATGCATGGCGTTGGAGAAGATGATCATGCCCACGAACCATGTCCACGCTTGAGCGACGGCTACTTTGGGATTCCAGAGTTTCTTGCCGGTCAAATACGGGATGAGCCAGTAGGTAATACCCATGAAGCTTAGGGTAACGCCTGTCGCGACCGTAAGGTGGAAGTGTCCGGGAATGAAGGCTGTGTTGTGCAGAACCAAATTGACATTGTAAGAAGCATTCGCCAAACCACCAATGCCGCCGAAGAAGAATAAGATACCAGCGAGAAGTTGGGCAGCCACGGATGGATCGCTCCATTTTAATTTACCGATCCAGGCGAGTGCGCCCTTGCCACCCTGTTTGCGGCCGGCGTGTTCAAGCGATGCCACGACCGTAAAAGCGGTCATCATGGATGGGAAGAAAACGCCAAAGGTGAGCATGGAGTGAATGAACTTCCAGATTGGTGCAATACCGGGGTCTACATACTGGTGATGGAGACCAAGCGGTGTAGAGAGCACAAGGAAGATCCAGAAGGCGAGGCGGGCAAGTGAATCGCTGAACATTTTTCCACCGCCAGCCTGACGGGGCAGCATGGCATACCAGGAAATATACGCAGGCAGCAACCAGAAGTACACCAACGGATGACCTGTGAACCAGAAGTACGTGCGAGCAAGTTGTGGGTCTACGCCATCAATCAAGCCCAACGACCACGGGAGCAGCATGGTGAGAATTTCGGCAGCGACGCCGAGTGTACAGATTTGCCAGAGCAGCGCTGTAACCAATGAACCGAAGGCAATGAAGGGCGTGCGTTCATTGGAGTTTTCTTTGCGCCAACTGGTGTAAGTCATAAACAAGCCCCAGCCTTCGACCCAGCTACCAACCACTACGAGAGTCAAACCAGCGTAGAATGCCCAGTTGGCTTTCAGGGGGGGGTAGAAGGTGAAGAGTACTGTGGCTTGGTTTAGCAAGATCGGAACGGCGGTTGTCACGACGCCGACCACCATCACCCAGAAACCAATTTTATTGAGGGTTGGGTTCTTGAGCGGGCGCTTCAAACCAAAGAGCACGTTGAAGGTCAGGAAGCCCATGATGAAGAAGGTCGTCCAAACCAGGGCGTTCAAAACGCCGTGAATGGTGAGACCTTGATAGTAGGACTTGAAGATCGGCTTGAGGTAAACGTAAAAGTCCCAGCCTGCGTGTTCAAAAGCTTGTAACGGACCAAACAAGCTGCCTACCGCCAGTGCCAGCATGGCAACCAACATGTGTGAGCCAATGAATTTCTTTTCGCCAGTAGATAATTGATATTGTTTCATGGTATCTCTCTTTAGAGTTTACGGTGTCACGATGATCGCACCGTACATTACACCGTGACCGGCGCCACAATATTCGGTGCAAATGTAATTGTATGTGCCAGGGTTCTTGAACTTGATCGTCAACTTCGAAACCTGACCAGGCAATACCATAAAGTTGGCGTTCGTGTCCTGGATTTTGAAACCGTGCTGCACGTCTGGTGAAGTTACATAAAATGTAACGCTTGAACCGGCGGGAACGGTCATCTCTTTGGGTAAATATTCCCAGTTCGGAACAGCATGAGCCAGTACGTAGGCATCGTACTTACCTGGTGCTATCTCTCGTAAGCCAGGGTTTGACCACGGGCTATTCGGGTCGGTAGCTACTGTTTTGGGGTCCACCCGTTGTTCGGGTGCCGGGACCTGAATCCCCATACCAAATGCAGCCACACTCACAGCCGCTGCAAACACAACCAGCATGACGGCGCTGAAGATCATCCAGTTGCGTTCGTACACATTGATGTGCATTTTTTCAGTGCTCATAGTGTAGCTCCTCTGCCGATCAAGATCATGTAGATCGTTGACCAGATTGCGATGAGTGTGACGACAAAGATCACCATGATAACGATCGTGCCGGTCGGGCGAAATTCATCGTCTTCTTTCTCTTTCTTCGCCATGTTGCATTCTCCTTTTGAATTAATGTAGTTTGGATATGTCGCAACGCGCGACGCCGCCAATTGCGGTGGTGAAAATGATTTTTTTCTACACTGATTCCGTTCAGCCTCCTTATTGTTTCAACATATAGTTCAGATCATCAGAGATTTCCTGTGCGGTCACGCCGAAAGGAAATACTAATTTCAAATAACCTTCTCTATCGATTACCAATAAGGTGGCTGTATGATTGATCATATAGCCCGCACCATCTGTGCTAGGTGCCTTCTCATAAAAAATCCCGTACAGGGATGCGATCTCATCCAATTGTTCTTTTGAACCAGTGACACCGATAAAAGATGGAGAGAAGTGCGCCACGTATTCTGCAAGTTTCTCAGGTGTATCGCGCTCTGGGTCGAGCGAGATCATAATGAGTTGAACATTGTCTGCCTGAGCGCCTAGCATTTTTCGCGCTTGGGCTGCATTGGCAAGCGTTGCCGGGCAAATATCGGGGCAGAAGGTGTAGCCAAAGTAAATTAGAACGAGCTTGCCGCGAAAGTCACTGAGCGCAACATCACCTTTGGCACTCGTAAGCTTGAAGTTGAAAGATTCTTCAGGTGATTGAATCACTGTCCCGTGAAAGGTGTGCGGGCGAAAAAAATACGCGCCTGCTGCCAGACCGAGTACTAGAACGAATACACCAACGAAAACTTTTATTTTCATCTTCAATGCCTACGGCGCATAACAGAGAAACAGATGGGCTGCTTCGTACGCTAATTTTGCGGGTCCAGTGCTGTTACGCACTTCGGCAGCTAACACGCCCAGATGACGTAGGATACGGTCTGCTGCTGAAACTTCAGTTGTGTACCGATACTCAGCACGGATCACGCCCCAGCCGTCTACCAATACAAAGGTGGGGTCAAATGCAAAGGTGCCATCGGCTTTCTTTTCGTAGTATGTTTCAAAACCCGAACCAATGATGGTCTTGAGCAATTCTTGATTTGTTTCTGTGGCAAACCGCCAGCGATTAGTGTCTGCGTGAAGCGCATCCGCATAGGATTGTAGGGCGGGTGCTGTGTCTCGGTCTGGATCGAATGAAATGGTGACGAATGAAACTTGAATGTCGCCCAAATCCACTTCGTTGAGGCGTGACTGTACTTCTAGCAGAGTCTGGTTCATGTTGAAGCAGGGGGCTGGGCAGTTGGTGTACGAAAAATTGTAAAGAACGAATTGTCCGCGTAGGTCTTCACTGGTAAGACGCTGACCACTTTGATCTGTGAGGTTGAAGGCTGGAGCCAGATCCATTTGCGGTAAAACCTGAATAGGTTGGAATATTTTGAATGCAAACGCAGCAATCACGATAAAGCCCAGCAGGCTATATATGCCGTTGAGTAAATAACTTTTCATACAGCGAGAAAAAGTTCGTTCGTAACTGAATCAGCTTGGGGGTGGTGTGAGGCGGTGTTCACTAAATTCGCTTCGATCAGATTGCCTTCATCCACAAGTTGTTGGAAGGTGATGTGAGACATTTCATTCCGCAGGAGATTTTTCAAGCGTACCCATTGACAATGGACTGGGCATTTTCGTTCAAATGGACATTCGCCAGGCTTGATGACACAATCAGAAAGATAGAGCTCGCCTTCAAAATGCTCAACAATTTGAAGAAGGGTAATCTCGCGTGGGGCATATGCCAGGTGGATGCCGCCGTCCCGCCCAGCTTGCGTATGAATGAATTCGCCCGCAGCTAACTTAGCGACAATCCGTTGCAACAAAACCGGCGGAATGTTCATTTCGCGCCCAATTTCATAGGTAGAAAAGCGTTTGCCGAATTCTTTTTTTGATAGCGCTAGGATGACACGAACAGCATAATCAGTTTGGCGGTTGATGCGGAGCATAATTTTCCCAATTGAGTAATATTGATTACATTCGTCAATGTTTACGACTATTGTAAGAATATCCCTGTTGTTTTTGATGTGCTGTTAATCACATTGCGATATGACATTTATCCAATATTTATTTTTTGGGCAACAGATTCATGTTTATATACATATGTCATGGACATTTGTAACTTAAGTCACTGTCGTTATTCTTAGGGCTGCTTAAAATTGAAGTCGTCAAATTTCAACCGGAGGTTTAAGATGAAGAAAGTCTTTTTTGTCGTTTTGGTGATGTCAGCAGTTTTGTTGGCGGCGTGTGGTGGTGGCGCAAAAGCCGTTGCTACACTAGCGCCGGTCCCTGCTGATTTTGCGGGGAAGACAAACCCGCTTGGCTCAGATGCCGCAACGGCTGGCGCTGAGGTGTTCAAGACTAACTGTGAATCATGTCATGGCCCGCAAGGTCACGGCGATGGACCTGCTGGAGCAGCACTTGACCCAGCTCCTAAGAACCTTGCCGAATTACAGACCCAGGCTACAGATGATTATCTGTTCTGGCGCATTAATACCGGTAAGGAAGGTACTTCCATGGTGGCATGGAAGGGCGTTCTCACCGAAGAGCAGATCTGGCAGGCGATTGCGTTCATCCGTACGTTGCCGAAGTAAAATTATTGAGCTCTGGCTAAACAAATCCGACACAACCTCAACAGGTTGTGTCGGATTTGTTGTTCCACAGGTATAATTGGCGAAAAACTAAGGATGAGTTTTTATGCCGATCTCTGCTGGAATTCCTGCGCCTGAATTCGAAATGCTTGACGATACAAACGTACTGCGTAAATTATCAGATTTTCGGGGGAAAAATGTGGTTTTGTATTTTTATCCTGCGGATGATACGCCAGGCTGTACCAAAGAAGCCTGTAATTTTCGCGATGATTATTCAGCTTATGAAAATGCCAATGTCGTGGTGTTGGGTGTCAGCCCGGATGATGTAAAGTCGCATGTTAAGTTTAAGAAGAAATTTGATCTGCCGTTTCCACTTTTGGCGGATGATGGACATAAAGTGTGTGATCTGTATGAAGTATGGGGACCTAAAAAGTTTATGGGCAAATCCTATGAAGGGGTATTGAGGACAACTTTCTTAATTGATGGTAACGGAAACATCGTAAAGGTGTTTGAGAATGTACGCCCGGCGGAGCATAGCGCGGAAGTGCTATCAGCGTTGGGTTTTGCCAATTAAAGGGAGCTGGTTTCAGCAGAATACAAGACCGATTTTGTCCGTTTTCGGCGTATTGAGTTTGCGGCAATTCGTGACAAATAAAGGAAAGTTTGGTAAATTTGGACGGTTGTGGACTCGGGAGGGTCCTGTTCCATTTTTGTTTGAGGAGAGAGAACGTATGCGACATTTTGTGATTACGGGAATATTAGTCATTGCGGTGGCATTCCTCGCGTATACCGGCATACATGCTGTGCATTTGATGCCTGTGAATGCAAGCGCACAAGCCACTGAAATTGATTGGATGTGGAATTTGATGGAAATTGCCATGTCCTTTCTTTTTGCTTTAATCGTGGCACCCATGTTTTATAGTCTGGTGGTTTTTAGACCTAAAAAAGGTGATACTACCGATGCAAAGCATGTAGAAGGAAACACCCCGCTCGAGATTACATGGACAGTGATCCCATTGTTCGTTGTGGTGATCTTCGCGTATTTGGGCGCTGGAAATTTGTCTCGAACGGTGCGCAATTATCCAGACGCCATGGTTGTGAAAGTTGTGGGGAGTCAGTGGTCCTGGAAGTTTGAATATCCAGACTATGGCATTACAACTCAAGAGTTGTACCTGCCTGAAGATAAACCTGTACTTTTGAAGATGGAATCAACAGATGTGATCCATTCGTTTTGGGTCCCTGAATTTCGCGTCAAGCAGGACTTAGTGCCCGGACGTGTGACCGAATTGCGCATCACTCCGACATTGGCTGGGGATTACAAGGTACGTTGCGCTGAGTTGTGCGGCACATCGCATTACAAGATGGAGCAGGCTGTTGTAGTTGTAGATGGCGCTTTGTTTACATCCTGGGTTGGCGAGCGTCAGGCTGAAGCAGCAGCGTTGAATACGCCTGAGGCAAGAGGGCAAGCACTGGTGACCGCAAATGGTTGTGCAGCTTGTCATTCGATCAACGGCGCGGCTGGTGTTGGACCCACCTGGCAGGGTTTATTCGGTTCTACGGTTGAGCTGGAAACAGGGACTGTAACAGCGGATGAGGCATTCATCATTGAATCCATCAAGGACCCGAAGGCGAAAGTGGTAAAAGGGTTCCAACCGACCATGCCTGTCTATCCCTTCACGGATGAACAAATCGCGGATATTGTCGCGTATATTAAAACGCTGAAGTAATTGGCGGAGGAATTTCAAAAATGATCAAAAAGAATACTGTTGGAAGTGGCTTGTTGCTTCTGGTAATCGCGGGTGCGGTGGGATATGGTATTGGGTTTGGTTTGGATGCGCTAATTTCGGGCAGTACCCCTAAATTAGCTGGCTCGGTTCCCTCTGCATTTACGTTGTTATTTGCCGTATCAGCCTTCTTCTTTGGGCTATTCGGTTACCGTGGTATCACTCGCGGTCTGGTTTGGCAGGTGGTGGGGACCCTGCTTGGCGGGTTGTTCGTCACGGGCATTCGCGCGTTGATGGGACTTTCTGTATTCGATAAGTTCTTCTTCACCGAGCCGGCCTGGGTGTTCGGCGCGTTGGTGGGTGTGATTTCCTTCCTGGCGGGTGTTGGTGCGATGACAGATTGGATGAAGTGGGCACGCGGTATTGATACGCCTGAGCATCACGAAGATGTGCCGGGTTGGGAAAAATATTTTGGCGTGTCGCTTGACCATAAGGTCATTGGTATCCAGTATACGGTGACTGCATTGGTGTTGATCTCTGTAGGCGGTTTGTTCGCTTTGATCTTCCGTACAGAGTTGGCGCAATCGGGCTTGCAATTCTTAAGTGCCGATCCCACTAAGTTCAATGTGTTCAATCAATCAGGCCCGCAGTTCTATAACACGCTTATGTCGTTGCACGGCATGATCATGATTGTTTCCATTTTGCTGGGAATTTCCGGCATCATTAACTACGTTGTGCCTTTGTTGGTTGGGGCACATGACATGGCATTCCCACGCATGAATGCTTTCGCTTTTTGGGTGGCTGTCCCTGCTGCAGTTCTTTTGTTGATGAGCATGGTTCTGGGCGGCTTCGACACCGGTTGGACCGGGTATCCGCCGCTTTCATCGCGCGCTCCGGTTGGTGTGCAGATGTTCTTCCTGGGCGTGTTTACCGCAGGTTGGTCATCGATCTTGGGTGCGTTGAATGTGATCGCGACGGTGATTCGCATGCGTGCCAAAGGTATGACTGCCATGCGCATGCCGATCTTTGTATGGGCTGCCATTGCCACTTCCATTATCGCATTGACCGCCACTCAATTGATCGGTCTTTCTTTTCAGATGGTGATGTTCCAGCGCTTGTTTGGAATGGGCTTCTTTGACCCTGCCAAAGGCGGAAATCCCGTTCTGTTCCAACATCTGTTCTGGTTCTATTCACATCCGGCGGTGTATGTGTTTGTGCTCCCTGGGTTGGGTGTGATCTCCGAGTTATTGCCAGTGTTCGTTCGCAAGCCGTTATTTGGTTATCGCTGGATCGCGATGTCTTCACTCGGCATTGCCTTGGTTGGTTTCGTGGTTTGGGCACATCACATGTTCACTTCTGGTATGAATGAATATTTACGTGTGCCGTTTATGTACAGTACCATGTTGGTGGCTGTGCCGACCGGTGTGAAATTCTTCTCGTGGGTTGCCACGATCTGGGGCGGCAAGATTACCACGCCCACTCCAATGCTTTTCGTGCTGGGTGCGATCTTTGTGTTTCTCCTCGGTGGTCTTTCCGGACCTCCAAACGCGATGGTCGCTCTTGACCTTCACCTGCATGATACCTATTGGATCGTTGGTCACTTCCACGATACGATCTTTGGAGGATTCGTCTTCCCGTTCTTTGCGGCGATCTATTACTGGTTCCCCAAAGCCACAGGCCGCCGAATGAATGAGTTTTGGGGCAAGGTCCATTTCTGGTTAATGACCCCCTCGTTCCTTATGCTGACCTTTGGTATGATGTTCATCGGTCTACGTGGTATGCGCCGCCGTATCGCGGATTATGATCCTGCGCTTGGCTTTGACACCTCTCATTTGATTTTGACCATTTGTGCATTTGCAATTGCCCTTTCGGTCTTAATTTTCCTGATCAACTTCTTCCACAGTATGAAGAACGGTGAAAAAGCGGAAGGCAATGTGTGGAATTCCCGTTCACCTGAATGGCAGGTGCCATCTCCAATGCCGGCTCATAACTATGATGTCCCATTTGAAGTTGTGGGTGAACCGTATGACTACGGTTTGGCTGGTTCCAAATACGTCGAGTTTTCTGCCTCTGCGGGCAAGAAACATTAGAAGGGGAGGATAGGTTTCATGACACACAAACAAGAAAAATCATCCATGTTGAGCCAGGGCGTGTTCATCTTTGTGTACCTGGCAGTGTTGACTTTGCTCGAATTCGGCATTGCTGTTTCTTTCAATTCAGCGGTCTTGCTGGTTGCGATCGCCTTGGTCAAGGCTGTGCTTGTGGTTTATTACTACATGCATATTTATCAACTCAATGCCGAGCATGAAGGCGATGAAGATTCCTACGAATACAAATCGGGCACCAATCGTATCGGTCTCTGGTTGTTCCTCGTTTCTGATTCGTTCGTGTTTGGCGGTTTGATGGTGATGAGAATTAACCTGCTCGGTCTCACTCACCCGCATTTGGATCAGACCTTGGGGTTGATCGTTACGGGCGTACTGCTGGTCTCTTCGTTCTTCATGAACCGCGGTGAGACACTGATGGCGAATGGTGATCGCAAGGGCTTTATCACCAATACATGGGTCACTTTTGTTTTGGGCTTGGGCTTTTTGATCGGCGTGGTATTTGTGGAATGGCCCAATGCCATTGCAGAAGGCATTACCCCGGGCAGTGGTCCGGCGGGCGCTGCCTTCTTTATGATGACGGGTATGCACGCCTTCCACGTGTTGACCGGTTTGATCTTCCTGCTTGTTGTACTTAATAACGCACGGAAGGGGTTGTATGACGAGAAGCATTACCCTGTTGAAGCCGCCGCTGTCTATTGGCACTTCGTAGATGTGGTTTGGATCTTCTTCTATCCTGCCTTGTATTTGATCGGTAAGATCGCGGCATAAGTAATCGAAAGTTTTCATAAGAAGACGATTAGAATAATAAAAATCGGGGCGACCTGCACAGGTCGCCCCGATTTTTGGGTGTAAGATTAACATCGTTTTGCAAACCTTGAGATTTAGGATAGCGTGATGGATAGAAAAACACTTCTTGTAGGCGTTGGGTCGTTTTTGCTGCTTCTGACGATTGGCATGGCAGTTCTTCTCTTTGCAAAGCCTGCCAGTTTTCGCGGGACAGCTTATGGTGAGCCTTACCCTGCGGCGCCTGAGATTGTATTAACCCGTTCGGGCGGGAGCAGTTTCAGGCTGAGTGAGATGCGGGGGGATGTCGTTTTGCTTTTCTTTGGGTATACATCCTGCCCGGATGTATGTCCGACCACCATGGCGGAATTGAAGCTTGCCTTGGCAGAGCTTCGGGAAGCGGACGTGGCGCGCGTGAAGGTTCTATTTGTGACGGTTGACCCAGAGCGTGATACGCCGGAACGTGTGCAGGAATACGTTGACCACTTTAACAAAACCTTCATTGGGCTTAGTGGAACGCAGGCTGAACTTGAAAAGATCTGGCAGGCTTACGGCGTCTATCGTGAGGTTATGCCGGGCACTTCGGCATCGGGATATACAGTGGACCATACGGCGCGCGTGACCGTGATCGATGCGCAGGGTAATCTGCGTATTTCGTTTGGCTTCGATACACCTACCGAAGATATTGTGCACGATCTAAAATTGCTTTTGGATCAAGGGCAATAGTTGATTTTCAGAATATCGGGAATTTTATCCCGTGAAAGACGATGTGAATGATGATGAAGCGGATTGTGATTTCCATGTTGATCGGCATTGTGTTGGGTGTGGCGATCAGCGAATTTTCTTTTATTTTCCAACACGATACTGCCCGCCCGCCTCAGGATGTGATCTTGAAAATTCCAGCAGGCACCGCTGAAAAAGTTGCCCGAGGCGAACAACCGCCGTCTATTCCAGAAGATATGGTGTTTGTTGTTGGCGACACTCTGGTTGTCGTAAACGAGGATAACGTTGACCATAAACTCGGGCAGTTATGGATTCCAGCGAACTCGTCTGCGCGACTGGCTTTGGATGAAGAACAGAATATGGCGTTTGAGTGTTCTTTTCAGCCGGGTAATTATTTTGGGCTCGATGTGCGCCAGGCGCTCACCATGGGTACAAGAATCTATGGCGGCTTGTATGCGGGTATTCCACTTGGTATCATGATCGCATTGTATAGCTTTGTGGTCCCTGAAAAGAAAAAAGAACATGCTCTTGCATAAATTGTTTTCTCGAAAATGGTGGTTTGCTACGTTGCTGGTGATTGCCGGAACACTTGTATTGGTGCGACTTGGCATCTGGCAATTGGATCGGCTGGAGCAGCGGCGTGCTTTCAATGTGCAAGTTACAACTGCGCGAGCGCAATCTGTTTTGGACTTGAATCAACAAGTGCCCGCAGATGTGAACAAGTTGGAGTGGCGCTCGGTGCAATTCGTTGGACAATACGACTTCGAGAATCAAATCGCAATTCGGAATCAGTATTACGGCAATCAATATGGATATCATCTACTGACCCCGCTTCTTTCTCAGGGGACAGCTGTTCTGGTGGACCGCGGCTGGATCCCCGCTGACGGCAATTCCACGCCTGAAGACTGGCGCAAATACGATGAGACAGGTGAGGTAAAAGTCATCGGGCAGATCCGGCTGGGGTTGGGCAAACCAGCTTTCGGCGGAGTCGCTGACGCGTTGCCCGCTGATGGTTCGCGTCTGTCGCTTTGGAATAATGCTGATGTGCCACAGGTCGCTAAACAGTTGTCTTATCCGATTTTGCCGGTATATATTCAAGTGAATGCCGATCCATCTGACACTGAGCCGCCGATTCCATTTCAGCCTGAGATCGAATTGACAGAAGGTCCGCATTTTGGGTATGCTTTGCAATGGTTCACGTTTGCGACAATTTTATTGGTAGGTTATCCATTCTTCGTCCGAAAACAGGAAGCCCAAACAAAATGAAATTTTCTTTTCGATCCTCGTTCTCACGCTATGTAGGTGTTTTGTTTTTTGCAGTCCTTGCTCTTACAGTGGCTGGTCGCATTGTGACTGTGACCAATGCCTGGGCGTTTTGTCAGGGCTGGCCCGTGTGTACCCCAACTGCGCCATTAGGCTGGCTAAAACTTATTCATATGTCGTTGGTAGGCATAGCCTCCATCTTGATGGTGGTTGTTTTTCGTAAAGCCTGGCGCGAACAGCGCGAACAGCGGATTATCCTGCCGCTTACCACCATTCTGGCTGTGATGTTTTTTGGGCAGGCGCTAGTGGGAGCGATCCAAATTACCCGCCTGGATGTGGGACACCTGGTAATTTTGCATAAACTGACCACAGTGGCATTGTGGGTGTCACTGAGTCTGCTTGTATATGTTTCCGGTGTTTTGGTTACCAATGAAACGAAACCTGCTACGCTAAATGGACGCCAGCGCGCAAAGGATTTCTTCGCTTTGTCCAAGCCGTTGATCGTTGGTTTGTTGTTGATCACAACCTATGGCGGACTTGTGATTGGCGCACAAGCATGGCCGTCTTTCTCTCTCACCATGTGGACTTTATTAGGCGGTGCTCTGGCGGCTGGCGGCTCAAGTGCCTTGAACCAATTCATTGATCGTGAATTGGACAAGAACATGGTGCGGACAGCCAAACGTCCGCTTGCTGATGGACGTTTGACCAGTGCAGAAGGCCTGGCATTTGGGTTGGCGCTTTCTCTTTTAAGCTATTATTTGCTCGCGTGTTTTGTGAATGGGCTGGCTGCGTTGCTTTCACTGGCTGGGATCATTTATTATGTGATTCTATATAGCCTCTGGCTTAAGAAGGCAACAGTGCAAAATATTGTCATCGGCGGTGGAGCAGGGGCGATCCCTCCCATGGTCGGTTACGCTGCAGCCACAGGCAACCTGGATTGGACAGCCTGGATCCTTTTTGCGATCATCTTCATGTGGACACCGCCGCATTTTTGGGCACTGGCAATTGTCCGTATGAAAGATTATGCAAATGCCGGTGTGCCGATGATGCCGGTGGTGCGGGGTGAATTGGAAACTCGCAAACAAATATTGGTTTATACAGTTGAACTGATCATCGTTACCTTGTTGCTCCCCATACTTAATCTGGCTGGCACTTTTTATCTGGTCTCTGCCTTGGTGTTGGGCGCGGCATTGTTATACGCGGCGTGGGCTGTTTGGAAACATGGCGGCAATAAACTAGCCTGGCGAATGTACAAATGGTCCAGTTCGTATTTGGTGTTTATCTTTTTGGCAATCATGATCGATGCAGTATTATAAGCATCAGGTAATTAAATTTTAAATCGCCCTGAGTAATTCTCAGGGCGATTTTTGTTCGGTAGGCTTTACTGATTCTGTAGGATTATTGCAGTTTTATCTTGATACAAAATAGCCCAACCGTTGTTTTCAAGTGCCCTCGCGATAGAAGACTGAGCACGCACAAGCGCCCAAGAGACTTGATATTTATCAAGAATTGATGCCCAGTTGTCGTTCAACGTGACAACCTGCTCATATTCTCTGGTTAAATCTTCACCGTAAATGTGAGTGTGTCCATCCATGAAAATTTGGTATTGGGGCCACAGGTTAAGTAGCATATAGCCGCCCCAGTCAAATTCGTTGAACACATGTCCGCTTTGGGGATTTGACTCCAGCCAGGTCACAGCCTCAACAGGGAAAAATTGTGGACTGAACGCATTGCCTTTACCTGTTACATCGATGGGAATGTTAAGTTTGAATAAATATGCAACTGCAAGAACAACTGCGAATATCCAAATCCAGCCGTTTGAGGTTTGATTGGTAGAGTTGAGGTTTGTTTCAATTGCCCATATGCGATTTTTGGGAAAATCTTCTTTTAGCCACCCTGTAAATGCCCGGGCTACTATTGGCACGGAGACAATCGCGAATAATGGCAACATTCGACTGGAATATAACGCAACACCAGCAAAGGCAGTAACGAGAAATACATGTCGCCATGGGGTTTTGACTGTTGATCGGGAAAAACTTGCAAGCGCCAGGAGTAGTATCAGAATAAACGGCCACGTCTCTGGGATCTGGAAATTGGCTGATTGATATTCAGGGATTCTGGATTTGATGTAAGCATTGCCTCCCAAAGAAGCAATGGCTTCCCATATGCCAACACCGGAAGGCGATAAGAAGGTTGCAATGATGGACAATGCCCCGCCTGTCAGCATCGCCTTTGTTTTCGGGCTGACAAACCAGGACATGGAAGGGTTTTCAAACAGATCGCCAACCAGATAAATGATCCATATCACAATTCCGAGTACGAACATTCCGTGTAAATTTACCCATGCAAGCATAAGTATGGGTAGCAGCCACCACCTGTGTGGCTTATCTTTCTGGATTTGTTCCAGTACCAGAATCCAAAGCGCGGTGAATAAATAACTGAAAAGATGAGGGCGCGGTAATACATGGATCAGGCTTGCGCCAACTCCGAGACCGGTAAACACAAGCGCAGCAATTAGACTGTTCGACCTGCGTAAGGCATCATAGTAAATGATCGCCCATACTGCTGTAACAATGAGCGCTGTCAGAAATACCACACCACCCAAACCAAGTAAATCATAAAAAGCCGAAAAAATGACCTGTGACAGCCACTCGTGCGGAATGCTGGGAAAATCAACCGTGCGAAAGGAGAAGATATCAGTTAAGTGAACTTCACGGGTATCCCGGATCAACTTCCCGACCAGAAGATGACGCGGCAGGTCGCCATCTGAATTAAGCAAGATGGGACCTGTCGATGCGATCCCCCAAAAAATGGCGGCAAAAAGAATGTATTCAATGCGAGGAAGAAGAAAACGAAGAAGCTTCATTCAATGATTTTAAACCAAAAAGCGACACCGGGTGGTGTCGCTTTTGATGTTTCAATTTTTATTCGCCCAAATAATC
>CAZMQE010000024.1:0-20541 GCA_964568115.1 uncultured Anaerolinea sp. | reverse complement strand
CAATGAATATCCTTGAAACCGAACGCTTAACGCTACGTCAGTTCACAGCTGAAGATGCGCCATTCATCCTTGAACTGGTGAATGAACCGTCCTTTATTCAGAACATCGGCGATCGCAACGTGCGGTCGCTGGCAGATGCGGTCAAATATATCGAAGCCGGACCAGTTATCAGCTACATACGAAACGGCTTTGGTCTCTATCTGGTTCAGCTCAAAGAATCCGGCGAGTCCATTGGCATGTGCGGGTTGATCAAACGCGCGGCATTAGAGGATGTCGATATTGGTTATGCCTTCCTGCCAAAGTTCTGGTCGAAGGGGTATGCAGTGGAGTCCGCGTTGGCGGTCAAAGAACAGGCACACAGCCTCGGGCTGAGACGACTTGTAGCGATCGTTGATCCCGCCAATATAGGTTCGATCCGCGTGCTGGAAAAGCTCGGGCTCACGTTCGAGAAAATGGTCCGGCTTGCTGCGGATGACATAGAACTCAAACTATTTGCATTTGAATTTTAATTTGCGATAAACTTGGCTGATGATGACTTTAGAAATAACGGCTGAGCGCTTACACAATCAACGACTTTCCCAAACAAATTTCACAACACCAAATGAAGTGGTGCAATGGCTGGGCGCCGTTCAAGCCCAGGACTATGCCGGAGCAAAATGGGCGCTCGCGCAACGCATGACGGGTGCGACCGACGCCTTGCTCGACCAGGCTTTTGCAGACGGCTCCATCCTACGCACGCACCTGCTGCGCCCCACCTGGCATTTTGTCACACCGAAAGATATACGCTGGCTGCTTAAGTTGACCGCGCCGCGTGTCCATGCGGTGAGCGCATATATGGTTCGCCAATCAGGGTTAGATAAAGCGATCTTCAAGAAAAGCAATGCCACCCTGGAAAAAGCACTGCGGGGCGGCAAACAACTCACACGTACTGAACTTGCAGCAAGCCTTGATCAAGCGGGCATACTTGCAGATGGTTTTCGTTTAAGTTACTTGATGATGTATGCCGAATTGGAAGGGCTGATTTGCAGCGGCGCGCGACGCGGCAAGCAATTCACCTATGCCCTGCTCGAGGAACGTGTACCAGCTGTCAAAGCGCTCAAACGTGATGAAGCCTTGGCTGAACTCATCAGCTGCTATTTTAGGACGCGCGGACCAGCGACCCTGCAAGATTTTACAATGTGGTCGGGGTTGACGATGACGGATGCGAAGAATGGCATTGAAATGGTCAAGTCACAATTTATGACCGAAATGCTCAACGGGCGGGTTTATTGGTTTCCAGATTCTGTGCCACCGAAAAAAGTGAAATCCCCCACTGCATATCTCCTGCCGAATTACGATGAATACTTCATTGGCTTCAAAGACCGCAGCGCCATTGGGGAAGTTGCCCAAAAAGCCGGCATCCAGGGCGATGATCCGGCGCTGATTGCACACATCATCATCCTCGATGGACAGATCGTCGGCGGCTGGAAGCGGACTCTGAAAAAGGATGAGGTGCTCGTGGAAGCCAGCCTCATCACAAAACTGGGCAAGTCTGAACAACAAGCCGTCGCTGTTGCGGCGGAACGCTTTGGAAGATTTCTTGAACTGCCGGTTTCATTAATGTATAAGGAGCATCCGTATGAACAAAGGTAGACTCGAAGCGTTTAGCGATGGCGTACTTGCCATCATTCTCACGATCATGGTGTTGGAATTGAAGGTGCCGCATGAAGCCAGCCTCGCAGCGCTTTTACCTCTCGCACCAAAGTTCTTGAGCTATGTGTTGAGTTTTGTTTATATCGGGATTTATTGGAACAACCATCATCACTTATGGCAGGCGGCGAAAGGCGTGAACGGTCCCATTCTGTGGGCGAACATGCATCTGTTGTTCTGGCTATCACTGATCCCCTTTGTCACCGGCTGGATGGGTGAAAACAATTTCGCACTGCTGCCTGTGGTGTTCTATGGCGGCGTGTTGTGGTTTGCAGGCTTGGCATATTACATTCTGACCCGCACGCTGATCGCCCATCATGGACAAGATTCGATCCTGGCGGAAGCGCTCGGCAGAGACACAAAAGGTTTGTGGTCACTTTTCTTTTATACCATTGCCATCCCACTAGCATTCTTTGTACCGTGGCTCGCCGCTCTGCTGTATGTGGCTGTCGCCATCATGTGGTTAATCCCAGATCGGCGTATTGAAACCAAATTAAAGAAGTAACCATGCCAAAATATATAGCCTTCCTGCGCGCCATCAATGTCGGCGGACACACCGTCAAAATGGATCATTTGACCAAACTTTTTGAAGGGCTGGGCTTTTCGAGCGTTGAGACCTTCATCGCCAGCGGAAACGTCATCTTTGAAACGACCGCCAAAAACACAGCCACTCTTGAAAAGAAAATTGCAGAGCATCTCGAAAAGTCTTTGGGCTATCCAGTAGATACTTTTCTGCGAACGATCCAAGAAGTAGGCGAAATCGAGAAACGCAGTCCCTTCACGGCAAAGGGCAAAGAAGATTCAGTGTACGTGGCATTTCTCCATGAGGCACCGAACGCTGCTGCAACATCCGCACTGATGGCTTTAAAGAACAAGGCAAATGACTTCGCGATCCTTGAGCGCGAGATCTATTGGCTGCGCCTCAACAAAGAAGATCCGTTATTTTTGAAAAATCCGCTGGAAAAGGTGCTCAAGCTATCGGCGACCATGCGCAATATGACAACGGTCAGGAAATTATGCGAGAAATACCGTTAAGTCAATCTGCTTTTGAAAAGCCATTGTTTTATCCTTATAATGTACCTATCTGGTAAACAAGGAGCAAGCCATGCCTGTAACCCTCTCAACTTCAGTGAACAGCACCCGTATCTATTTATCTGGCGAATTTGATTTCGCATCCCAGGAGGAGTTGAAGCAGGTGTTCGACAAGGCAATTGCCGCCGCCCCACCAGCGATCCAACTTGATTTGCAAAAAGCCACGTTCATCGATTCCTCGGTGATCCGCATGTTCTTAAAATTAAACGATGCTGCCCGCAAAAACAAAAAGTCCCTCACGCTCCTCAACTGCAATGAACGGATCTACGAGATCTTTACGATCGGGGGCTTCGACCAGATTTTTGACATTCAATAAAGCCCTCCCCACCACCTGCAAACCGGCAGTTTTTCAATTCATGCAATCACTTGTATAATCCCATCATCACATTTCAGAGACATTCATGCATACCAATAAACCCGTACTCGTCACCGGCGCCAGTGGTTTCATCGCCATCCATTGCATCATCCAATTACTTGAGCAGGGGTATTCCGTGCGCGGCACACTGCGCTCCATGCAGCGCGAAAGTGAATTACGCAACACGCTCGCCAAATTTGTCCAAGCCAATGATCGGCTTACCTTTGTCCAGGCAGACCTGCTCGATGATGCCGGTTGGGCTGAGGCAGTGCGCGGCTGCGATATTGTTTTACACGTCGCATCCCCATTCCCAACGGAAACGCCAAAAGATGAAAATGACCTGATCCGCCCTGCCAAAGAGGGGACCTTACGTGTCCTGCGCGCGGCATCTGAGAATGGCGTCAAACGCGTGGTGCTGACCTCTTCCGTTGCGGCTATCGCAGCGGGACATCCCGACTCCAAAACGCATTTTGACGAAAGTGACTGGTCGCTTCCTGCCTCACCGACGATTGAATCGTACCCGAAAAGCAAGACCCTCGCTGAAAGCGCTGCCTGGGATTTCATGAAGAATCTCCCGCAGGGTCACCCACTTGAGTTGGCAGTTATCAACCCCGGGCTGGTGCTGGGACCTCTGCCTGATACACATCAACGTACTTCCGGCGAATTGATCCAACAATTGCTGGGCGGTAAATTGCCGGGCCTGGCACGCCTCCAATTTACCTGTGTGGATGTACGCGATGTGGCTGCTGCGCATCTCGCGGCAATGACCACGCCCGAGGCAGCGGGTCAACGCTTTCTGTGTGTTGCCGAACAATTCTGGGTTGCAGAAGCCGCGGAGATCCTCAACAAACACTTTGCACCGCGCGGCTACAAGATCAAAATGACCATCCTGCCAAGCTGGGTGGTCCGCATCGTGGCAATCTTTATCAAGCCGGTGCGGTTGACGCTGCGCTCATTGGATAAAGAAACCCATTTGGACACATCCCGCATCCGCAAGGTACTGAATTGGAAACCGCGCAAGTTGGAAGAGACGATCGTAGAAATGGCTGAAAGCATGATCGCGCTCAAGCTGGTGTAACATAGAAACCGTCCGCGTGGAAAATGTTGCAGGAAGCCGTGGCAGGCGTCCCTGCGAAAGAGGCGCTGTTCGTCGTCAAATTAAAATCATTAGGCTCAGAGGTCAAAATCCATTATGAAACTTGAATACAGTGAATTGGATAACGGGGTGCGTTTGATCAAATTGATCGGTCGGTTGGACATGGACGGCACGAATAGTATTGATAAACAATTCGTACAGCATTGCGCTGGTGAGAACGTGTTTGTGCTGGTAGATCTTTCGCATGTGAATTATTTATCATCCATCGGTATTCCCCTGCTCATTACCAGTGCCAAAGCGGTTGCCAACCGCGGCGGTAGGATGGCGTTCCTGGCTCCGCAGGCAAATGTCAAATCGGTGTTGGATATTACCGGGGTTTCGAACGCGATCAGGATCTATAAGGACCTTGAAACTGCCAAAGAACGGTTGATGTCAGCATAGCACATTGCGTGCGTGCTGTACCTAACAAATCACACACTGTCACCAAAGGAGAATGTCATGCAGATCGGTTTCCCTAATTCCAAATTGTTATTGCAAGTGCTCGTTGTTTTTGCTTTGCTTGTTTCGTTGACCGGGTTCTCAAGCGCTTTAGCGGCGCCAGCCAGGCCCAGTTATGAATATTATGTGACGGGCAGTTCGACGAACGTCACCCGCTCCACGACAGCAGGTCAGTTGCTGATGGGCGGCGGCACAGATGTGGATGCCGCGTTCCAATGGATGATCGGCAAATCAGGCGGCGGTGATTTTGTAGTGATCCGCGTGACGGGCACCGATGCATACAACCCCTATATTTATGGCTTGGGCACCGTCGATTCAGTGGAGACGATCATCATCAAAAATCTTGCTGCAGCCAGCGATCCTTTTGTTGTAGATAAGATCCGTAATGCCGAAGCGTTGTTCATCGCTGGCGGCGACCAGAACGATTACGTCACCCTTTGGAAAGGCACGCCCGTAGAAGACGCCATTCATTATCTGGTGACGCGCAATGTGCCCATCGGCGGGACGAGCGCCGGGTTGGCTGTGATGGGTGAATTCGTTTTCTCCGCGGCAAATGGCACGATCGATTCCCCGGTAGCGCTGGGCAATCCATATAACAATAAAGTGGCGCTGGCTCGTGATTTTCTGGTTCTGCCGAACATGGGTGGGATCATCACCGATAGTCACTTCGTCACCCGCGACCGCATGGGACGTTTGGTGACCTTCCTGGCGCGCATCGTGAAAGACGGCTGGGCAGGGACTGCCAAAGGCATCGGCATCGATGAGATGACCGCTATTGCTGTGGAAGCCAACGGCACTGCGACCGTGTTGGGTAGCGGCGCGGCGTATTTCCTGCGCACGCCCGGCGTGCCTGAAGTGTGCCAGGCGAAGAAAGCGTTGACCTATCGCAACGTGTCTGTCTACCGTGTGTCTGGTTCTGCCACGTTCAACTTTTCCACATGGTCAGGCAGTGGCGGAACAGCGTATACCCTCACCGCTGAGAACGGCGTACTTACTTCCACGCAGGCTGGCGGCGGGATTTATTAGATCGTTCAAACAAATTGATCACGAAAACATGAGACGAGAGAAACTCTCGTCTCATGTTTTTTAACAGCAGCTACTTAACATAATTGAATGTTGCCCCTCTTGAAGCAAGGTGTATACTTCGCGCACATTTACAATTCAACTTTGAATCAGAGCTCAGGCAGAGCTTGTAATACATTGGAGGAAACTCAGCATGAACGAAATTTTCATTTCTTATTCCCGACGCGATAAGGCTTTTGTAGAACGATTCCTGGCAGCCTTGAAAGACAATGGTTATTCCTCAGACAACATTTGGGTGGATTGGGAAGATATCCCAGCCTCTTCAGATTGGGAGGCGGAGATCAAGAAGGGCATTGAAACTGCCAACTCCATTATCTTTATCCTCAGCCCTGAATGGGCAAAATCAGGTGAATGTGCCAAAGAATTGCGCTTCGCCACTGAATATAACAAACGCCTCTTCCCCATCGTTTGGCAGAACGTGGATCCCAACACGATCCAAAAAGAGCTAGGGTCGATCAACTGGATCTTCTTCCGCGAGACAGATGATTTCGATGCGGCGATGCAAAAACTGCTCGCCGCTCTCAAGACAGACCTAGGCTGGGTCGCTCAACACACCACCCTGCTTACCCGTGCCAATGAATGGAATACCAAAAACCGCGACGATGGGTACCTGCTGCGCGGCAGTGAATTACAAGAGTCAGAGACCTGGCTTTCGCAAGCTTCAGAGGATAAACAGCCTCAGCCTTCCCCGTTGCAAAAAGAATACATATTTACCAGCCGCCAGGATGATGTACGACGCCAGCGCCGAAATCTGATCATGGTCAGCACAGCGATGGTTGTTTCCATCGCTTTGGCGATCGCGGCGGTGGTTTCAGGGATTTCGGCGTTACGTCAAAGTCAGAAAGCTTTGGCGAGTCAGTTGGCGGCGCAATCCATTGCGCTGGTGGATACCCAACCCGATCTTTCCTTTTTATTGAGTTTAGAAGCAAACTATATCGGTGATGAGTTAGGGGAATCAGATCCCGCGTGGACGGGAAGTCTATTAACCGCGTTGAACAGCAGCCCCAAACTGGGTACTTTTTTACGCGCTCATGAAAGCGATGTGCGCGCGCTGGCATTCAGCCCGGATGGTCGCTGGCTGGCAACTGCAGGTGGTCTGCCAACTGATGATGCAAAAACCGGCGAAGTATATCTTTGGGATATGAACATCAGTCCCAAAAAACCGCAAAAATTAAATGCAGGTGCTGTCGACCGTTTATTGGGTGTGGCATTTAGCGCGGACAGCAAAACCTTGGTAGCCGCCGGCAATGGGAAACAACTTCTCGTCTGGAACACTGATCAATGCTGTGACCCCATTCATAGGTGGGATGTTACAGATAAAGTCCGTGCGATCAAATTTGTAACCATCAATGGGCATGAATACCTTGCCGCCGCGATCGCTAATCAAGTCACGTTCTGGGATATCAGCAATGGACAGGAACAAACTGATCTTAAATTGCAGATCGAGGCAATCAACGACAAGATCAGGGTACTCAGCCTGGCATTCTCGCCCATCACCCATGAATTGGCAGCTGGCAGCGAGGATGGTGCTGTCACAGTTTGGAATTTGGATTCGCGCGAAGTGAAATTCCATGTTTGCAGTTACGGCGATGCAGAAGCGAGCGGTTCTACAGCGTGCGAGGTCGTGGATACAGAGATCAAGGAAATCCGTGGACTGGCTTTTAATCACGATGCGGCGCTATTGATCGCTGGCAGCTCAGACCAACATGCCTGGCTATGGAATGCCCAAACCGGGGAGTTTCTAACCAAGACACCCGACCCAAATGAAGGCGGTCATATCAATACAGTGACCAGCGTGGCATTCAACCCAACGAATGAAAGTCAGGTCGCCACAGTTAGTTGGGATAACACAGTGCGTTTCTGGGATTTAACCCAAGCTGAAGATAACAACTGGTCATTCCATCGTTCTGACACGCTGGCAGGACATTCCAATTCCATTTGGGCAACGGCGTTCAGTCCAGATGGTAGATGGCTTGCCAGTGGCAGCTCAGACAAATCAGTCATCCTTTGGAAGGTCAATCAAATCAATCAAATTGGCATCCCTGTCGCAAAAATGGACGGTGATGTTTGGGCGCTGGCGGTTTCTCCGGATCAGGATCAATTTGCGGCTGGGGATGCGGCAGGGAACATCCGCATCTGGAATTTTGACGGCAAGACAATCAGTGAAGCGCTCACATTGAATCATCCTGAGGGTGTCCTGGCGCTTACCTACAGTCATGATGGCAAATGGCTGGCATCAGCAGGGAACGATAAAGCAATTCGCGTATGGGATGTGCAAACTGGAAAAGAAGTATGGCACCAAGAGAATGCACACGGCAAGGAGATTTGGTCGCTGGCGTTTAGTCCTGATGATCATTTACTTGCTTCAGCCAGTTACGATAAGACCGTTAAACTTTGGGATACAACTACGCACACAGTGACCAATACCCTGCAACATACTGACAGAGTATTTGCATTAACATTTAATGATGACGGCTCCCAGTTGTTGGTGGCTGGCTTTGAATCAGATATCTATCTTTGGAATCTGACAAAGCCCGCTTCGATCCCTGAGGCAACCCGGCTAAAAGGGCATATTTATTCAGTCAACTCATTGACGTATAACCCAAAATATCCGCCGCTACTTGCCTCCACCAGCGACGACAAGACCCTCTTGATCTGGAATGCGGATCTTAAAGAAAGCACTCCACCAGTATTGGGTCTGAATGAAAGCATGGAGGCGGTCACCTTCCGTCCGAGTGGAGATTGGCTCGCCAGCGCTACTAACAACAGCACCGTTCTGCTTTGGCAGTTGGACCCGGTAACTTGTTCCAAAGAATGGAACAAGGACGCCTGCCAACCCAGCCGTTTGGGCGCCCCATTGGTTGGGCATCAGGCTCCGGTGAACAACGTGGTCTTTCTTTCAGATACAGCCATGATCTCATCCAGTGGAGATGGTCAATTGATCTATTGGAACCTGGAAAAATCCTTCTGGTATAAACACGCCTGCGGTATCGTAAACCGTTCGTTTAGTGACGCCGAATACAGCCAGTATATTCAAGGCAAGCTCAACACAATCTTACTAGATACGGTCAACTGGTTCTCAGATCGGTTTGGCTCCGGGATCCTTGAAGATGCCCCATCCTGCCTAAGTAGTCTGCCGTAGAAGGAAACCGTTTTACAAAACACGAAAACAGCCTCGCCTGATGAGTAGCGAGGCTGTTTTCGTATACAAACATCTGACAAACACAACTGAAATGCTGGATTTCAGTTGTGTTAACACATTTCCTACAAGTTCAGGATAAAATTATATATAATTGAAAATCACAAGAGACAAAATTTGGAGAACTAAAATGTACATCGAGATCCTCTTACTCGCCATCCCGGCGCTCATCATTTTTGGGTTATGCACATCCACTGATCGCATTGTAACCATCCGTCAAAGCCAGCGAATGCCTCGCAAACGTTCAGGCTCTTTTTTTGAGTAAGGCATACAAACCAATCAAAAAAGACTTCGAAATAAGCCTCGAAGTCTTTTTTGATTCTATTCAGGCAACTCTGATTTAAGTACGCTGACGATAATATTTTGATTGCCGCAATAAAGAATAGCGGATCAACGGACTTAACACCCGAATGGCATAGATTTGCCAACCTAGGGATTGTTTCATACCCGCTATATGATCAACAAAAGTATAACGTTGATACTTGAGCAAACGCTGGCTTTCTTCAGTATCAAGCCAATCGGTGTAATAGTGAGTCGTGTTGAAATATTCTTCTGGTAGTGCGCCAATGCCAATGGCTTCGAACGCACCTTGCACCACATCCCGCTCAAGCAACTGACAGCGCGGACCGCCACCCAGGTGCATAACCTTCCCCCACACTTCCGCATGCTCAACCGCATTACACAACCCAAGCGCCGCATCAGCGGGGTGGATATATTCAAGGCGGTCATTCAACGGCACATCGAACATCATACTCTGATATTTCATGGTCATCTCGGCAGGGATCGCCGATGCGAGTCTGAAAATGCACCAATCTACATTGCCACTCCGAACGATCTGCTCTGCCTCCACTTTGTGACGCGCGTATTCCTCTTGCGGGTTCACCGGCAGATCAACCGTGCGCGGCGGTTTGAGATGCTGTGTATCGCCATAGACATCATATGTGGATGTAAAAATAAATTTCACTCTTTTGGATTGTCCACCCGCAGCCTCCACCAGGTTTTTCGTACCAGTGACATTGACCGCGTGCGCAAGCTTTGGATTTTGATCAGTCAGCGGTGGGATGATCGCAGCAAGATGAATGATCGCATCTACCTCACGAACGGCTGACTCAACCGCCCGTCGATCTGTGATACTCCCCCACACCACTTCGGGCTTGCGCTTCCATGCGTGGACGATCTTCCGTTCACTTTTTGAATCAAGCACCAAGCAGCGGACTGTATGTCCGCGCTCGAGCAGCAAGGGTAGAACATGTCCGCCTACATTTCCAGTGGAGCCGGTCAGTAATATTTTCATGGTTACCTCTCACAATAAAATCGGACATCGCCCAGGGTGCCGGGGATGATCTCAAAGCGTACACGGTTGGGATTGGAACTTATCCACGCATCTTTGGTTGGATGACACACCAGGGTAGGGTGTGAAACTTCAGCTTCATAGATTCCGGGTGCAAGGTTTTTCATAAGCGCGAGCCCAAAGGCAGAGGTTTCAGTACGCCAAAGCTGCGGGTATTCCTGTTGGGTCAGGAAAATATCCATGCCAAGACTTGAAAGCAAATCGAGCAGGGGCGCATACTTATTCTGCGAATAATAATTGATGTCTTCACTCATGGTCCCTGAGTAGATCAAGCCGTCAGGCAAGGCATCGGGGAGAGAAACATCCGGGTTGTTGCCGACAAGATTCGGGTAGGGTGAAGCGAAGGTCCCATCGCGATCGGGATCGGTATAGATTTGAACGGTCGCGCCAGAGACACCATTACCAAAATACATTCCTGCTGTTCCATATCCGTAAAATGGGTCAGCTTCACTACGGTATTCATTGATGATCGTAATGACCATGTCGCCCTGCGAACATCCGCCGTCAACACAGAAGGGATAGCGTGGATCGCGCTGATACTGCCCGCGCATCAAATAAGCTGGAACACTGCCGATATAATCCTGCTGATAATTTAGCGGAAGGGATAGACGGGTGGTAAATGCTAATTGAAGAAAACCGCCGCGAGAAGTAGTAAAGGTGATCTCCGCATCCTTCGGTAAACCAATGAAAGTGTAGAGACCGTTGCCATCGGTGACGGCACAGGCAAATTCAAGCTGATCTGCATTTCGTAAAACGCCGTCTGCATAAGGGTGGGAATAACTACAGATCAAAAAACCTGAAAGTCCGCGTCGCAGAAGGTTCTGGCGAACTTCACCTCTATAAAGGATAAAAGGCTTACTGGTGCCGTTTAAGTTCTTCTCGAGTCTTACACGCAAATCAGCCAATGGATAAGCGTTTATATTTGAAAGATCAACGCCTGTTTGCCTTAATAGATCAAGCAGAGCCGGATCGCCACCTGCACCTTGATATGGCATGGAACTGGCATCGTAGGGTCGATCAACAAAGGGATATACTCCGAGAATAGCTCCATAGCCCATATAATACATGAGCACACAGAGAAAGACCAAAATCTTGACCCAAAGATATTTTTGACGGGGTTTCATTTCGGGATCTACACCTATTAACTCAAAAGATTAGGATGGCGCATCCTAATCTTTTGAGTTTGTAATTGATTTAGCAACTGCTTGCTATTTGTGCCTGGCTTCGTACTCCGTCCAAGCCCGGTTGATCTCTTCGCGGGCTTTTTGACGGGTATATCCATATTTGACTTGTAGCATGGTGACGAATTTATCGAATTTTACATCCGCCTTGTCTACTTTGACGAGGTCAAATTCAGCCATCAAGCTCCACCAAGTCGGGGACTGACTGCGAATCACCTTCCATTTTTCTTCAAACAGCGCTTTGTTGATCATTCGGCTCTCCTGTGGGAACGCTCTATATAGTGGGACGCGTGGGGAGTTTTATGACTTTGTTTATGAGCGATCATCCATTCCCCCGCAATCAAGCCAAACAAAATAAACAAACTCGATTCGCCCAGTGACGAATCGAGTTCATTTTACTACGACCTATGGAATTCCGTGCCAAAACCTAGGCGCGGCGCGTGCGTTTCTTCAGGTCTGCGTCCGTCATGCCGCCTTTACGCGCTTCCTGCTTCATGCGGCGGATGTATTTGCGCTTGCTCTGGGAGGGGCGCTTGCGCTTTTTCTTCTCGGGTGTTTCAGTTTCTGGGATTGCGTTCATGTGTGTTGCTCCTTGGGTATTCTCTGATCTAACAAATTTAGGCGGCAGCTTTTTTACTGTTCGCTTCGTATTCTGCCCAAACCCGGTTGATCTCTTCACGGGCTTTTTGACGGGTATATCCATATTTGACTTGAAGCATGGTGGCAAATTTATCAAACTTGACTTCCGCTTTATCCACCTTGACCAGGTCAAACTCAGCGATCAGACTCCACCACCCGGTGGCCTGACCGCGAATTAAATTCCATTTTTCTTCAAACAGGGCTTTATTGATCATACAGTTCTCCTCAAGGTGTTAAAAAGCAAATTGCCGTTAGGTTCACGGCGTAGAAATAGATCGATGAGGAGTTTTTGAGATCTTGTTTACAAGTGATTACCATCTCCCCCACATGCAGGCAAAATACAGATTACAAACTCTTTCACCATCTGGTGATGAGTTTCATTGTACTACGGACTACGAATAACGCCAGTATCACAGGCTGCTCAAAACCATAACCTGTTGTTAACCTCCATTTTCCAATACCTTAATATAATCACGTCACTCTCAAAACACAGGTGATAAATATGGAACTACAGTACAGTGAACAGAACAACGGCATCCGCCTCATCAAACTCAGCGGCAGTCTGGACATCTTCGGCACGGGCGCGATCGAAACCAAATTTGCAGGCTACTGCGCGGGCGAAAATCCCCGTGTGGCAGTGGATCTCACCGAAGTGGATTTCCTCGCCTCCATCGGCATACGCATGTTGATGTTGACCGCCAAGTCAATTGCCAGCCGCGCGGGAAAGTTGGCGCTCATAAACCCAACCTCGGATGTAAAAGGCGTACTCGATATCACCGGCATCACCGGTATCATCCCGATCTATGAAAGCCTTGAATCTGCAGAAGCCGCGTTACTGGCATAGAACTTTCGCTTGAATCAAAAACGGTCTCGTGGACTTTACGTCCGAGACCGTTTTGATTTTGAGGCAATAAATCAGATTTAAACTACCATGTTTTCTTGGGCTTTATGGAACGCAGCCCAACGCTTGTTGATCTCTTCCCCGGCTTGTTGACGCGTATACCCATATTTGACCTGCAACAGCGTCATATACTTGTTCAACTTGTCATCGGCCTTGTCGATTCTTTTCAGGTCATGTTCGGCAACAAGACTGAACCATTCCACAGACTGTTTGCGGATGACTTTCCATTTTTGATCGAATTTTGATTTTGGATTGACCATAGTACGCTCCTCAGCGAGTGAATATATTATTGGACTCAATTTGGAGTTTTCGAGATTTTATTTCTTAGAACTATCCATTCCCCATGAATAGCAAAACAAAATTGTCAAACTCTTTCTGCTTCATTGTACTACGCGATGGCGGCAAAATCGGGATATTCGGATACAAATTGCAGAATTGAAAACGGTCCTGTAAAGTTGTGCCCACGACTGTTTTGTTTGAATCATCAGCGACACTGTAAGAATGCCCGCTTCGGTAGCATCGTGAATTTGGATGGTACAAGGAGATAGATATGAGTGAGTTGAACGAAAGAAACAAAAAGATCATTGCTGAATTTCGAGCCAATGAAGGCAGAGTCGGCGGAAATTTTGAAGGCAAGCCTTTGCTGCTTTTACACACAACCGGCGCCAAAAGCGGACATGAACGCATCAATCCATTAGCGTGCATCAAAGATCGTGACCGGTGCGTGGTCATTGCATCCAAGGCAGGGGCGGATACCAACCCTGATTGGTACTACAATGTGATCGCGAACCCGCACGTCACTGTGGAGGTTGGAACGGAAATACTTCAAGCCCATGCAACAGTGGCTGAAGAACCAGAACGGACGCGCCTCTACGACAAGATGGTGGAAGTCATGCCAGGCTTTGACGGCTACCGCCACAAGACTGCGCGTGTGATCCCCGTCATTATATTGACACCTGTGAAATAAGATGTAGATGGATTTTGGGTTTTAGGTTCACCAATCAAAACCGGTCACGGAGCATACTCTGTGACCGGTTTTGATTCCGCGTTACGAGCCGATTTCGTGACACGTTTTTGGCTCTCGTGTATACTTGAATTTGTAATTGACAAGCGTGGATCAGAAAGGAATCCAGTATGAACAAGAATGTTGTTTTGACCTTGACCGGTCATGACCGAATTGGAATTGTCCAGGAGGTAACGAATATCTTTGTCAAATATGGCGGGAATGTGGAGACCAGCCGCATGGCACGCCTCGGCGGGGAATTTGCCATGTTGGCGTTAGTTTCACTCGCGGGGCAGGAACTTGCCGCCTTCGAAACGGAACTGCAAAAATTGCGCGATGAAGGCTTCCAAATCACGCTCTTGCAGACCGAGGACGATCACGCCAAAAAATACGCAGGCTGGCTGCCCTACCAGATCGAAGTTCTAGGCGCGGACCACGAGGGCATCATTTACGAGATCACACAGCACCTTGCCCAACAAGGCATCAACATCGAAGATATGGAAACGACAACAGCGCCCGCCCCGATGAGCGGTACCCTGTTGTTCACCATGAATGCGACGGTTCTCGTGCCGCCCAATTTGGTTTTCCACAAATGGAGCGACGCACTGGACGAAATTGGCGATAAGTTGAATGTCAGCATCAAAGTGGCAGTGGTAAAGTAAAAGCCCCAGCAAACATAAAACGGTCTCGTGGGTATTATGCCCGAGACCGTTTTATGTTTAGAACTCACGACTTAGATCCATCTGAATACAGGCTACGGCAGGTAATAGCTGATGATCAACTTTGGCATATTTGCACTCGTTGAATCGCCCGAGAAAAACTTCAGGTAATCTTCGCCCAGATCATCATTATCATCCTTACTGAAGAACAATCGAAACTGGGTTACGCCATACTTGTTAATAAGGGCAAGGTTGGCATTGCTCAGTGACGCGCCGTACCAACTAAAGGTCAACCCGGAGAATTGGTTTTGAACATAGCCTGGACCGGCTGCCGCGGAAAAGTCTCCCACTTCCAACCCTGCACCATTCCCAAATGGACCATTGCGGGTCTCCAATACCAAAACGCCATGTGTGCCAAAAGGATCGGTCCCAACCAGACTCTGCTTCTTAATTTCCACGCGCGCAGAAATGATCACAGCGTTATCTGGAAGAGCAATCGTATTGAACGAAAGAATGCTGCGATATTGCCTGTCTTTCAGGTCGTCTCCTACGTTGAAGGTAGTGGCGTTTTTATCAAGTGTGCCCCCCACTCCGGTGGTTTCACCTGATTCCAATATCCAACCATCATAGACACCCGCAGAATTGAACGTCACCGTAACCGCATTTGCGATCGGTCGATTGAGCGTATACACTTCGCCTGTAAGATAGCTCCCGTTGCCTGTGCCTGCCCCGCCCAGTGAACCACCTTGGGAATCGATGATGCTGTCATTATCCACAACATCCAGTCGAATAGTGCCATTACCTGTGCCGGTGTTAACGCCAACGATATAGGTTGTATCTGAAACAGGGGTTACGCTGGTGATGGATGCCCCTTTGATCCCCGAGGTTGTTAGTCCAAAGTCGTTGAACGGCGCAACAATATCCACGCCGGTAACGGATTCCGAAAAAGAGACCGTGAAATTTACAGTCGCCGCGATGGTTGGGTTTGGATCCGCGCGCAAAATCGATGACACCAGCGGAGCAGGGTTCGCCGCAGACGCATATTCAAACATGCCGATATCCGGCGCGTTGCCTGAGTAATTAGCATTGATGCCAGGGATCAAAACGCCTCTATCGATATTTGGACTTGTGGAGAGCAGCGTGAAATCACCGTTGACCGGGTCCTTCAAATTGGGCGGGCTTTCGTGTCCATTGCATTCAAGGCGGGTAACCTTGCAGAAGGCTGTGAGGGTGTTGTAGTTCACACCTGCCCATTTGAAATGCGGACCACTCGATCCGCGTGTGGTGTACCAATTGTCATAATTCCAATCATTGCCCTTTGAACCACTGCGCAACTCTGCGAACGCATACCCTGCATTTTGAAAAATATTATTGCGCATCACCGAATTGTATGTGGGGGTGATCAGATCCATCGCGCTGACATTACTCGCGTTTGTCCAACTGGTGTTGTGATAGATCAACACAATCCCATCAGAATTCAATGCCCATTTAATACCCCGGCCTGTGTAATTGGAGATCGACGACCGCAAGATCCAAACGGGACCTTTTGTGATCGGGGCAAGCGATGCGCCTACAAAGACCGAATCGATGGTGTTGTTTCGGAAGCGGTGGTTAATGCAAGCACCTTCAGGCTCCAACGCATCGTCACTGATGTGGTGAATATAGTTACGGTAGATATCGGCATCGAACGCAAGCGCAGAATTTTCAAGGGCGCCCGATGAACCCGTGTAAATGCCATTGAAAAAATTATGTATATTGTTGTCGCGTACAATGGCCCCGATGTGCCCTCTGACAACGATGCCAGTCCCTTCCATCGAACTACCCTTAACCGCTTTCCAGGGCCATTCATTGACAGGCGGATCGTAGATCTCGTTACTTTCGATACGCGTATCGTTGCCTTGAGCCTCGCTACCGTTCCAATTGATAAAGATCCCCAATTGCATGTTGTGAATCTTATTTTTACGGATCACTATATGTGAGGCATTGACCGTACACACGCCGCAACCGCTCGTCGACGTGCCATAGAATTGCATTTCAAAACCTTCGATCCAGATCCAATCGCGGCTGTTGACATCGAATGTGTGATTAAGACGCGGCACCTGCCAGGTATGACCTGAAGGATCATCCAGACTGCGCACATAGAGTCGCAACGTGCTCGCCTCAAAATACCAGCCTTCTTTCATCGTCACATCGCCATGCCCAAGGCTATTCAACAGACCGGAAAGCGTATCGTACTTGAAGAAGCGCTGCTGATCTCGTGCCAAATAAGCAATGGAGGCACCGATCTTCGTAAACCACACATGCCCTCTTGAGGCGTGAGGCGTCCAGATATTTCCAGTCAGATGCTCCGAGCCATCCAGAATTGCGCCACTACCCTCAGCCTTGACCTGTATCCAATTGCCCGCGTTGCCCGAGACGGGGAACGACACTGCTTCCTGATAAATTCCATCGGCAACGAGTACCTGTGTGCCAGCGCTGGCACGATTGACGCCCTCCTGGATGGTGCGGAATGGCGCAGCGCTGGAACCATCACCGCCAGCAGGCGCATCATCATTTACATAGAGAACTGTTGTGGGTGCGAATTGAAGTTCATCTGGCTGAGTGCTGGTCACGCCGCTGATCTCGGCAGCTCCATCGATCACCTTGACTTCATAAGAGGTGGACGGAGCAAGCTCAAAGAGACTCCCGATCAGGCGACCATCATCGATCCGCATGAGGGGATGACCCGTTCGCCACAGCGGATCGCCTGTTGGACGATACATGAGCTGCGCAGTCTTCGGTAAGTTCGTGCCACTAACAGCAACGCCTACGGTCTCAATGTTGGCATACAGATCTAATTGAGACAGTGTAGCGACACCACGGTTTGCTGTTGTATCCAGAGGCATGGCGGCGGCAGGCACACTCGCGGATAGTATCAATAAACAGGTCATTAACCCTGCAAAATATATGCGCTGACTCTTTTTGAAGAAATGCATGAACATCATAATCATTTTCCTTGCTTCCGGGCAAATACCAGGTTGCAGCATCTATTGTGCAACTTTTTAACCGATATTGCAAGTATCAATCGTATGGGTATTTACATATATAAACGGTCGCGTGGATATGCGCCTAACTACCATTTCTCACACTTCCTAAGTGTCATAATTTCGACACTCACTTCTCAGGCTCGAACAACCCATAGATTTGAAATTTGAGCGGCGTTTTCTTTGTTGATATTTCCTGTTTTCCGAGGTAAGATGCAGACGAGCTATTATGAACGCTATAGGCTCTTTGTTTGGAGTATTTATCATGAATGTGACTGAGAACATCTGCCCCAATTGTAATGAAAGCAACGAACTCGAAGCCATTTTTTGTAGACGCTGTGGCGCACCGCTAGAAGATCCTTTTATGGACCCGGGAACCAGAACGAAAACAACGAATATGCCGGAGGTGACTCTCGAGAGTATCAAAGATTGGTCCATTGACCACGCAGCCGTCCCTGAGAACGGAATCGCTGTCTTTATCGAAGGTGAATTCAGCCCGGTCTATCGAGAATCCAAAGGGGAGTTTGTGATCGGCCGTAAGACAGAGACGATCGCACCCATTGCAGAAAGTTTGCTCGATCTTGCTCCACGGGGTGGTTATGCCCAGGGAATCTCCAGACGACACGCCGTCATTCAGCGGACAGATCACGGATACGAAATTCTTGACCTGGGCAGCGCAAATGGCACCTGGCTAAACGACGAAAGACTAGCCCCACACAAAAATTATCCGTTGCCTAGCGGATCACATTTACGCCTCGGCAGCATGCGTTTGTTTGTGTTCTATCATCCGCTGAAGGAAACTAAATAAGAAGCATTGTTATCTGAATATCGTGAAACGGTCTCGCGGACATTACTCCCGAGACCGTTTTTTATCTCGATAATTTGCGGTTTTGACCACCATGTCAATGCTTTTGTGATGTTGAAAATATGCAGGCACGGTACAATAACAAAAGTGGACTCAGTGTTGACTGAGACCTCTTATCTACCACAATTCCAAATGGGAGAGGCGTTATGGAAAACTTACTTCAACAGGGTATGAATGCCGCAAAAGCCGGTGATAAGGCACTGGCTTTTCAATTACTCACGAAAGCTACACAAGATGGCGCAACAGCAGAACAAGCCTGGCTATGGCTCACAAGTGTTTTGACTGCCGATGCGGAACGTTTATTCTGCCTGGACAATGCCTTACGCATCAATCCCAACAACGGACCTGCCAAAAACAAGGCAGCCGAATTACGAAGCAAGGGAATTTTCCCTGCACTCCCCACCCCGCCTTATGCTGCTGCTCCAGCCGTTGTCAACCCTCCGGCGCAAACAGCAGTACCACAACCCATAAAGCCATCCCAGCCGGTTCAAACCAATCCGAGACCGATACAACCTCAAATCGCAGAACCGCCCCGTACTAACATAGGCAGCCAGCAGGACCTTTCTGGACTGTTTCGATTCGCAGCACAAGAACTTGCCAAAAAACAGTCTCCGAAAACCATCGTCAAGAAACTGATCGATCAGGGGGTTACGCCCGCCACTGCAGATCAAATTGTCATTGAGACTCAAAAGGTGTTTAAAAAAGCGCTCGCCGAAAAAAACAAAAAACGGATGACGCGCGGCTTGATCTGGACGGTTGTCGGTATTGTGCTCACCTGTGGAACGCTGGCTTTTTCGGATAAATTGGGAGGTGGAGTTCTATTCTGGGGCGCTATTGTTTTTGGCTTTATTGATTTTATCGCTGGGCTCATCGGCTGGCTTTCTAATCAATAGAGTTGCCTGTATATTCACCAATAAACACAAAACGGTCTCGCGGACATCACATCCCGAGACCGTTTTCATTTCTTGAATCGGCGGATTGCGTAGCATCCTGCCTCAGTTCGTGGAAGTCGGTTCAAACCGACTCGCTCCTCAGCCCGACGTGAACGCCCGCGACCGTTTTTTATTCAACTGGAGCTAGTTTTTGTATCTCGGCGTTCATAAATTGCTGCCAAGCTTCCTTATTCATTTGCTGGACGGATATCAGATTAAATTTGAAGCTATTCCAATCTGGGTTATCTGGGATGGGGATTTCTATATCCACAGCGTGCATCAGATTCCGATCCACCCAGATAAATCCACGTTGACTTTGAAGTCCTTCCCCGCCAATTGAATATTTTAGACATGGCATACTGTTTCTTGTTTCTTCGCCTAAATACTGTAGCAAGACGTTGCCTTCGTATTTGATGAAACCATCCCTGTTCGGGTCAAAGTTCGGCTGGATGATGCCAATCTCCACATCGCCGTACGGCTCTGACCAGTGACGCAGGCTAAAGTTCAAGCTGATGAAATCGAAATTGTACACGTGGACCGGAAAATGCCCGATATTAATTGTTTCGGATTGCCCGCCAAAACGAACCGAGCAGGATGCGTCTGCGGACGATGCCGTTAACAGTGCCCGATCCTCGCTTTTTCCATCCGAAGTGACAACCGAGGATTGGATTCTATCTGCCGAAAAGGACTCCCAATTCATGTGTGCGGTGACGTGCGCTGCATCATAATTATGCGCTTCGAATTTCCAGACATCGAGATTTTCCCTATCCATCACGCGGATGAAGACACGCGCCGGGTTCGAGCCATCGAGGTTTGACTTGATGTAGCAATAGACCGTTCCTGTCATGATCTTTTCAGGTTGATATTTGAATCGCGAGATGGATGAAGTTGACATTAACTTTCCTCTGAATGGAGTTGACGGGCAGATTATAACTGGCAGGTAACGAATCAAAAAACGGTCTCGTGGACATTCCA
>CAZMQE010000023.1:20511-22031 GCA_964568115.1 uncultured Anaerolinea sp. | reverse complement strand
TATTCAACTCGCCAACGGCATTACCCACTACGAACTTGGCGGGAACGAATCGGGTGAAATAGTCGTTCTTGTGCATGGGTTCTCAGTCCCTTATTTTATCTATGATCCAACCTTTGAATTCCTAACCCAATCAGGGTTTCGCGTGCTGCGTTATGATCTTTTCGGGCGTGGATTTTCCGACCGTCCCCATGTTGACTACAATCTCGACCTCTTCATCCAACAACTTACCGATCTGCTGGACGCGCTCCGCATCACACAACCCGTAAATTTGGTCGGTCTATCCATGGGCGGACCCATCGCCTCAGCCTTTACCGTCCGCCACCCGGAGCGAGTCCGCAAGTTGATACTGATCGACCCGGCTGGAGCCCAGCCCATCGCGCTTTCGCCGCTGCTCAAGCTGGTGAAAATACCCCTCGTTCCCGAAGCAATTCTCAGCGTGGTCGGAAGCGGCGCATTTGTCAAAAGCATTGCCAAGGATTTTTTTGATCCCAGGCTGGTCGAACATTTTCAAGTGCAATACGCAGTCCAGATGCAATACAAGGGTTTCAAACGCGCCATTCTTTCGACGATCCGCAATGGGATGCTGGAGTCGTTTTTGCATGTATATAAAACCCTTGGCAAAATGGACAAGCCGACCCTGCTATTCTGGGGACGCAACGACAATACCGTGCCGTTCGAACACAGTCAGGTTTTACGTGCAGCAGTACCCCATTTGCAGTTTCACGTCATCGCCGATTGTGGACATATCCCACATTACGAAAAACCCGATGTGGTCAACCCGATCCTTCTGGAATTTTTGAGGCAGCCATGATCCGCAGATTTATCGATTATTTCTCTCATAACAAATATCGGTTGACCATGTTCGCATTGTTGGCGAGCGCAACCATTTTTTCTGTGCTGATTTTGCGCGTGCGCTTTGAGATTAGCGGGTCGGGAAATTATTTTTTCTTGGCATGGAATCTTTTTCTCGCGTGGATCCCGTTCATCATTTCTTATTTCACATACACAGCCAAACTGACCCGCAAACAAGGTTACGTTGCCATTCCAGTGGCGGCATTCTTCTGGTTGATCTTTTTCCCCAATGCGCCCTACATTCTCACCGATCTACAACATCTCGCCGGAACCTGGCGTGACGTGCCGGTTTGGTTCGATGTGATGCTGCTGATCTGGTTCTCATTCACAGGTCTTCTGCTCGGCATGGTCTCACTCTTTTTGATGCAGGAGATCATCCGCCGTGAGTTCGGTCGCTGGGTAGGCTGGGGATTTGTAGCCGGTGTGGCTGCCCTGAGCAGTGCCGGTGTGTACGTGGGGCGTTTTCTGCGCTGGAACTCATGGGACATTTTCAGCAACCCCGGCGGTATGGCGCAATATACGCTACAAAGCGCGCAAGACCCCAGCCTGCAATCGATCGGCTTCACCAGCCTTTTCGCCACGTTCTTTTTGTTTTTATACATTACACTATATACCTTCGGGCATCTTTTGTTGGAGAGACAGAAGAACGAATCATCTTCGCGCTGAGC
>CAZMQE010000023.1:13555-20411 GCA_964568115.1 uncultured Anaerolinea sp. | reverse complement strand
TGAGGAAGAAAAGTTGTTGATGGCATTCGTTGAAAATGTGACCGAGGAAAGACTCAACAGCAAGTTCAGTTATAAAGCCACTGACGGCACCCCACATGAAAGAATACTCTGGCACGCAATGGCGCATCTCGTCAACCACGGGACACAACATAAAACCGAAGCCGCGGCGATGCTCACCGATTTTGGTCAATCGCCGGGTGATATCGATATGATCTTCTATTTCATCGAGAATTAATAGGATAATTTGTCATTCTGAGCCGTAGGCGAAGAATCTCTGACAGGACAAGCGAGACTCTCACCTGCACTGGCGTGCGGCGCAAGTGTCGGTCGCAACAAACGCTCCCTCAGAGTGACATGAATGTAAAACATGCTAAACAAACTTCGTAACTTCTCCATTCGTAACCGGCATTACATTGCCGTCTTTGTCTTGCTCAACATGGCTTGCGCGGTATGTATCGCTTTGGTGGCGGCACGCGTCGCATACAGTGATTCAGAGAGTCGCACCGGCTTGATCTGGAATCTCTTTCTCGCGTGGATCCCATTCATGCTCGCTTTTATCGCTCATGCTGTCTCATGGCGCCGCATCTGGTTGTATCTGGTGATCCCGATCATCGCTTTTCTGTGGTTGATCTTCTTCCCGAACGCTCCCTACATGCTCACCGACCTACAGGATCTGGCACGCGTCTCGAAAAGCGCGCCACTCTGGTATGACGTGATCATTGTGGTCTGGTGTTCATGGACCGCCATGTTGTTGGGCATCGTATCGCTATATCTGATGCAGGATATTGTCTTCCGCACTTTTAATCGTTTTATCGGCTGGGTATTTGTTTTCGTCATTTCAGCCTTGAGTAGTTTCGGAATTTATATCGGTCGCTTTGTGCGCCTGAACTCATGGGATATTCTGCAAGACCCGGCTGAAACTGCCATGAGCATTCTGGGGCTCATCATCGACCCCAGCCGCAGACTCGCGGCATTCACGCTGAGTTACACATTCTTCTTCCTCTTTGTTTACTTGTTGCTTTACTCTTTCAGTCACATGCTGCAGGAACAAAGCATCCACGCGCAGGCATTGCCCGAACAAATTGAACCTACCCAGAAAACGAATGTTCATAAATAATTTTGTGCTCATCCGCGGCGGCGGTGACCTGGCGACCGGTGTGGCTTTGCGTTTGCATCGTGCGGGCATGCGAGTTGTGATCTCAGAACTGGCACAACCATTAGCGGTGCGTCGCACGGTTTCGTTTTCGGAGGCTGTGTATGAAGGTCAGCATACCGTTGAAGGCGTAACCGCCAGGTTGACCGAAGCGAGTCAACTTTCGGCTTGGGATGAAGCGGGTGAAATCCCGATCCTGATCGATCCAAATGCAGACGTCCTCCTAAACAATTCATTTCTCGTGGTTGTGGATGCACGACTCACAAAACAGCCGCCTGCCCCACTGCCAGTGGACGTCCCGCTTCATATCGGACTTGGACCTGGCTTCACCGCCGGAAGCGACTGCCACGCTGTGATCGAAACCCGCCGCAGCCACACCCTCGGCCGGGTCTATTGGACTGGAACGACTCAACCCGATAGCGGCGAACCTGAAGGTGATCCGCGCCGGGTGTTACGCGCGCCAAGTAACGGCATGGTCATCGGGTATAAGAAAATTAGTGAGCACGTTGAGGCGGGGGAAGAAATTGCGATCATCGGTGAGCCAAACAGAGATCAGTATTCAATCGTTAGTCCGTTCAGCGGCATCTTACGTGGATTGATACGCGACGGCTTATACGTGACCAAGGGTATGAAGATCGGGGACATCGACGCACGCGATGACGTTGGGGCATGTTATCTGGTTTCGGATAAAGCACTAGCTATCGGCGGCGCAGTGTTGGAGGCGATCATGTCAAAAGCAGAAATTAGGAAACAACTTTTCTCTTAAGTTTCCGCTATTTTCGACTTGCAAAGAAATCGGTTTGGTTTTATCCTTTTCGACAGCAAGTCTTTCAGATTTATTAAAAAATGACGCTCGAAACAACCCTAAAACCCTTTTCTCTATTTCCCCGCTTCGCACAGATGGGTAATGACGAGCCGCCACCATCGGGGATGAAGCGGAAGATCCATTGGGTGGGGAATAAAGAGCCAATTGAACAAAAGCAATACCCAGGTGGAAATCAAAGCGGACAAAGCCCCAAGCAGAAAGACTCGCGCGGTTATCGCGACCTTTCCAGCATCACACTAGGCGAAGTCAATGATGCCTATCAATATTTTGAGCATCAATTACTTCCCAGTCCATATCCAGCGTGGCTCGCACCAGGTCATTTTTGTATGCTGCCTCTTACCCGCAAGCGGACAGAACGTCCGCCTGAGGTATTTGGGCGCGTGAAGACTTGTTACCCCAGTGACGGGTATGTACAGAACATTCAAGAACTGGAGCTGTATCTGCCCTGCAAGGATCGGACGCCCGATATTACCCATCTCCGCGCGGAAGATATTCTGCTTAAGCCGAACAAGCCGGTACAAAGTTATTGTGTCCGCGTGAGATTTCTGGCAACGCCTGAAGATATGACAGATTTCGCCGAGCAGGAACAACTCTTTTTTCAGCAGGGATTTCTTCCCGAGTTCAGCACCAACTACATCGACATTCTGGATATCAACGAACATAATCAGGCATTCCTACCTTGGATATACGTGATCAGTTCGCGCTGGTTCGCATCCATACCTATTTCAGTGCAGCCGGAGATCCGCGAAAAATTGACGAAGCTGATCCATTGGAATAAGCTGATCTTTAACTACCACCCTGAATTGCAGTTGCCGCGCGAAGTCCATTCGCTCAATCGGGAGCTGGGAATGAAAGCGGGATACACAGAGCTATTTTTGATCGAGCCTGAAAACCCGGCACAGACAGCACAGATCGTAGCAAAGACCTTCGATAAAGTTTTTTATCAGCCAATGAAATAATGTTTCTCCCCAACATATCAAAACGCCCGCCAAGTGATTTGGCGGGCGTTCATGTTTATTGTATTCCAACCGGGCGCAGATAACGCATGATCTCTTCAACGAGGGCGAGGTCACCTTCGCCACTGATGGTTAAATATTGGTCACCGACAGCAGCGAATTGAAATAGGACGGTAACGCCGTCAGTTGTTTGAACGGTGAATCGGACGGCAGCCAGCCCAAGGTCGAGCGTGAGCGGTTCTTCATCCAGAATGGTAAAACCGGAAGATTCCCAGGCAGTCTTGCGGACATCCACGAAGGCGGCGAGGTCGTTCTTCGGTTCCCATTGATTGATGAGGATGGTAACGCGGGTTGCGCCTGCGGGCAGGGTTTGCAGATCGGCGATCTCAGGCGTGGAAAGCAGTTGCGTTTGAGAGCCGCGGTCGCCAAGTACAGTCTCATTGGCTGTCCATGAGGCGGGATATTCGATCGCAAAGCCAACGGCTTCATTGATATAGGTTTGCGCCTCGAACGAAGGGGCGACCATTTTACCTTGTGGCGGTTCGGTCACTGCTTCGGTGATAACCGCACTTGGAACAGGGAGATCGCTTTCTACTATCGCTGTGGCTTGAGGCACAGGGCTGGGAGTGGTGGGCGCTGCACAAGCCGCGAGGCTTAGCGCCAGGATAACTATGGTTAAAGTAATATGTTTCATGTTTATGCTCCAATTCATTTTGATAGGGAATAGACGAGATACAAGCCAAAATGTTCCCTTCTGACCAATCCACGATGCTCGCGTTTTAAGTTCATCGCAAACACAAGCGCTGAGGCACGGACACAGACTCTCGAGTGAGCATCTGTGTTGTTATAGAGATATAATGAGTTCAGCATCTGGCAAAACCCAGTATGGATGTTAACGAAGCATTCGCACACTATTGGTAATCTTGTTATGTAGAAGGAAGCCTAAATTATGTCTGAAATCAAATATGAAATCATCAAAAAAGTTGGCGTGTTATCCACGTCCGCTTCTGGATGGGCAAAAGAACTCAATATCATTAGCTGGAATGATCGTGATCCAAAATATGATCTCCGCGATTGGTCTGGTGATGGCAGTAAAATGGGAAAAGGCGTTACGTTATCGAGGGAAGAGTTACTAGCTTTAAGGGAGCTATTGAATACACTTGAGCTATAAAGGAAAATCTATGACCGGCAAATACGATCCACTTGAGAAATACTTGCGCCGCCTGCCTATAAGCCAGCAACTGGTCACCTTGTCGTTTGAAAGCATTGAACAAGAATTAAACGATGTCCTGCCTCAACCTGCGCGCGATGACCCCAATTGGTGGGGCAACCAAAAACAGGGTACCACGGTTGAATCCATCGCATGGATGGACGCTGGCTGGATGGTGGACACGGTTGACCTGCGCGAGAAGTGGGTCCGCTTTGTGAGGCAATAAGCCCAAATATATTTTGACGGTTCATCATTACAAAGGGAGTTAATCATGCCAGCCAAAACCTTTCTCGTCCCCAAAGACCATGTTCTGGAGGAAATCCTAAAGTTCGGAGTTGAGCTTAATTCGTATTCCGGTAATGCGAAAGAATTCAAGTTTAATTTTCAAGGCAAAGGTCTGGATACGCCTTTTGGCATGTTGTATATTGCTTTTGCTATACGTTCATTTAGAAAGAGGTTCCCGGATGCGATTTGCACACCAGTCAACTTTGCAGAACGCTGGTATGCTTCACACATGGGGTACTTTCAGGCTTGCGGGTTCGAGATCGGCAAATTGCCCGGCGAGGCACAGGGCAGTGATACATACCTGCCAATCACGATCATACCCATCACAAAATTTCAGGACCAGGCAAGGAAAGAATTCAAGGAAATTGGCGATGTGATCGAAGAGCGCTCTAAACAACTATCCGTCGTCCTCGCTCAACAGGCTTCCGGTCCTTTGGTTGAGATGTTAACCTATACCTTCCGTGAGATGCTCAGGAACGTCGCTGAACATAGCACATCAGATACACTTGCCTATTGTGCACAGTATCGAACAAAAGCTAAACAGGCAGAGATCGCTATTCTTGATACAGGCATCGGCATCCGCGCAGCACTTTCAAGCAATCCCTTTTTGGAAATCAAAGACGATCGCGATGCCTTGAACCTGGCACTTATGCCAGGCATTTCAGGCAAGCTGTATAAAGGCATCAAAAAAGACCCTTACAATGTTTGGCAAAATTCGGGGTATGGCTTATTTGCGGTAAGCCGGCTGTGTGGTCACGGGGGCAAATTTACCCTTTGTAGCGGCGATATTGCGCTCACGCTCAAGCCGGATAAAAAGGAATATCAACCAGCCGCTTTTCAAGGGACAGCCTTACGGATCATCCTTTCTGCCGCCGAGGTCAAGAATGCAAAAGCCGCCTTGTCCGCAATCATGAAAGAGGGCGATAAACAGGCACAGGAATTAAGCCATATTGGCACACATGCCGCAACAGCTTCCAAAATGTTATCCAGTGAATTCCGCAAACCGAAAAAATAAGTGTATATCACACCCAGCGAGGCGGATATCAAAATAGTGACGAAATTAACATATCCAAAGTATGGCGAAAGTTGTAGAATAAAAACATGCATACAGCGTCAGGTTATCTATTAATCGCCGAAGACGATCCCGATATCCGTAAGCTACTGTATACCACACTAACTTTCAAAGGCTACCGCGTGGTTGCAGCTCATAATGGACGGGAGGGACTGGAATTCATTCAAAAGGAACGTCCATTGATCGTGATCACCGATATCATGATGCCCCAATTGGACGGCTTTGGTCTGGTCCACAGATTACGAATAGACCCTCAAACACGGGATATACCCGTAGTGTTTATCACCGCCACGTATGTCAGCCGCGCCGACCAGGAATTCGCCCTGAACATTGGCGCGACGCGCTTTATCCAAAAACCGGTTGATCTCGAAAAGTTCCTGGCAACGATCGAAGAGCTCCTTGAGCAGGGTCCACTCCCTACCGTAGAGCCGCTCAAAGAATTCAATTTTTACGATGGCTATCGCAAACGGCTTGAAACCAAACTGGATCAAAAAATAAAACAAATTACCCGCGAGGAACACTTGCTAACTACGCGTCCCGACGAGGCAAATCAAGCCATTATCGCGTCTCTTCATCACGCGATCTACGAAAGAGACGAAATCAAGCTCTTACTTGAACAGATCCACAAACAGCTTGAGAAGTACGAAAAACCTTAATTGGTCAACAGGCTTGCACAAGTGGTCAAGTTTAAAAATCATCCTGGATCCATTCGATCCAGGATGATTTCCATAATGAGCCTTGCAGAGTTTACTTTTTGTTGTCTTAAAGCTATGTTAAGTCACGAGAATCGTGAGATAATATTCAATAATAGCATTATGCAGGTGTAAGAAATGCCAAAGAATGATAAGGCAAATTCCTTTGTAGTAATTTTGTTAATCCTTGCAACTTGTGGCGTTGCTTTTGGTTTACCATTTCTGCTTTCCGGGGTAACAGCGGCAGAACGGCGTCAAGCTAAACTTATAATACCAAACACCGGAGGGGATTATGTTACCGCAACCAGAAGCACAGAACGGGTGCTAACGATAGAAGCGTTCGCAACCCTATTTTTCTCTCCCACTCCTTCGCTTACTACTACATTCACAAGCTTCCCGACCGCTACACTTACTTTCACGCCTACTGCTATTAACTTTACTCACACCTCGACCTCCCTGCCAACTTTAACAGCACAAACCATACCTGTTGTCACAGTTCGGCCGTCCTCTACCTCTACACCGACAAAAATAAGCCAACCTGGACAATCTCCCACAGCCGCAGCCACGTCCACTTCAGTTTCAAATCCTGTACCAACAAAGATAATGACAGCCACTGCCAGCAAAACCCCGATTCCTTCAGTGACTTATACATTAATTCCAAC
>CAZMQE010000023.1:1363-13455 GCA_964568115.1 uncultured Anaerolinea sp. | reverse complement strand
ATCTAGGAGTCATATGAACAAAGTAGTGAATGATTTTTCGATCACCGTTGGTACCAAGAACGGCTCCGGCAGTTCCACCGCCAACAACACCATCTTGCGCGCGATCTTCAAGATGGGTATCCCCGTCTCAGGCAAGAACCTCTTCCCATCCAACATTCAAGGCTTGCCCACCTGGTACACCATTCGTGCCAGCAAAGACGGTTATTTGGGACGACGTGAAGAACAAGACATCGTCATCGCCATCAACCCCGATTCGTTCGTGCGGGACCTTGCGTCTGTTGCGCCGGGCGGAGCCTTCTTCTACGCTGACGATATCAAGCAGCCGATCACCCGTACAGATATCGCCATTTATCCGATGCCAGTCAAAGAGTTGGTCAAGAAAGACCCAAACGTTCCTTCTGATTACCGTGACCTCGTAGGTAACATGGTCTACGTGGGCGTGTTAGCACAGCTGATCAATCTGGATATGGAAAAGATCACCGCTGCCTTGACCTTCCACTTCAAGGGCAAACAAAAACCCATTGACATGAACCTCAACGCGGTCAAAGCTGGTTTTGAATGGGCAAAGGCTAACCTCGAAAAGAAAGATCCGTTCATCCTTGAACCCATGAACAAGACTGATGGCATGATCATGGCGGATGGCAATACCGCTGGCGCGCTTGGATCCATTTTTGGTGGCGCCCAGTTCGTGGCTTGGTATCCCATCACACCCGCCACTTCACTCGCCGAAGCCATGAACGATTACCTCCCCATGCTGCGCCCACGCGAAGATGGCAAACACACTTACGCTGTTGTGCAAGCGGAAGACGAACTCGCCGCCATCGGTATGACTGTCGGTGCAGGCTGGAGCGGTCTACGCGCGATGACCTCCACTTCCGGTCCCGGCTTGAGCTTGATGACCGAATTCGCCGGTCTCGCCTACTACGCCGAAGTGCCCATCGTGGTCTGGGACATTCAACGCATCGGACCCAGCACAGGCTTACCCACCCGCACCTCCCAAGCTGACCTTTCCTTTGCAACCCGCATGGGACATGGTGACAGCGAAAGCATCGTGCTATTACCAGGCGATATCAACGAATGTTTCGATTTTGGCTGGCAGGCTTTCGATGTTGCCGAACGCGTCCAAACCCCGGTATTCGTCCTCTCCGATCTTGATATGGGCATGAACCAGTGGATGAGCAAACCTTTTGCATATCCAGCCACGCCCATGGATCGCGGCAAAGTGCTCTGGGAAAAAGACCTCGAAGAGCTCAAAGGCAATTGGGGACGCTATCTCGACAAAGACGGCGACGGTATCCCCTATCGCACCTTCCCCGGTAACAAGAATCCGCTCAGCTCTTATTTCACGCGCGGCACCGGTCATGACGAATACGCCAAATACACCGAAGATGCCAACACCTTCCATCGCAATATGGAACGTCTCAAGAAAAAATTCGTCACAGCCAAGCAGTATGTACCCAAGCCTGTAGTTCACTCCACCAAGGGTGCAACAGTCGGCATTATGGCTTATGGCTCCACCGAATCAGCCATCAACGAAGCCCGCGCTCAACTCGAAAGAGACCATGGCATTAAAACTGATTTCATGCGCGTGCGCGCACTGCCCTTCTCACCTGAAGTGGATGAATTCGTAAAGAAGTACGATCAGATCTTCGTCGTGGAAATGAACCGCGATGGACAGCTGCATCAGTTGTTGAGCCTGGCGTATCCTGCGTCAGTGAACAGCCTCAAATCGGTTGCCTTTGGTGATGGCATGCCCGCCTCCGCCAAATGGATCCGCGAAGGCATTCTCGCTCAATACACAAAGGCTGCTGCAAAATCAGCGAAACCTGTCAAAAAAGCAGTCGTAAAGAAATTACCGGTAAAGAAAGCCGCCCCCAAGAAGATCGCGGCAAAGAAGACGAAAGCCGCGAAGAGCGGAAAAAAAGGAGCTAAATAATGTCAGCACTCCCCATGGCTGGTGCACCAGCCAACGTTAACCTCGCAGGTCTTACCAAGAACGATTATCGCGGCAACCCAACTACATTGTGTCAGGGTTGCGGTCACAACTCGATCTCCAATCAGATCATCACCGCAATGTACGAAATGAACGTACTGCCCGAAAACGTGATCAAGTTCAGCGGTATCGGTTGCTCGAGCAAAAGCCCCACCTATTTCATGAACCGTTCCTTTGGCTTCAACAGCCTGCACGGACGCATGCCATCGATCGCTACTGGCGCTTTGTTCGGCGATCACACCCTGAAAGGCATCGGCGTTTCAGGCGATGGCGACACCGCCAGCATCGGCATGGGACAATTCAAACATGTGATGCGCCGCAATGTGAACATGGTTTACATCATCGAGAACAACGGCGTGTACGGTCTCACCAAAGGTCAATTCTCGGCGACCGCTGAAAAAGGTCTCGCCTTGAAGAAGCAGGGCACCAACCCCTACATGCCGGTCGATATCTGCATGGAAGCCGTCATCTCCAATGCCACTTTTGTTGCCCGCTCCTTCGCTGGCAACCCCAAGCAGGTGAAGGAATTGCTGAAAGCTGCCTTTGCTCACAACGGCATTGCGGTGCTCGATATCATCAGCCCCTGCGTCACCTTCAACAATCAGGATAATGCTTATCACTCCTACGCCTGGGGCAAAGATCATGAAGAGCCTTTGCACGATATCACCTACATCGCCCCGCGCAACGAGATCATGCTCGAACGTGAAATGAACGAAGGCGAAGTCCGTGAAGTTGCCATGCACGATGGGTCCGTGGTCATTTTGAAAAATCTTGAAAAGGGCTACAATCCCACCAATCGCTTCGAAGCTTTACAAGCCCTTGAAGAAGCCCAACGCAACAACTGGCTGGCGACCGGCTTGATCTATATCTCCGAAGACAAACCCTCCCTGGTTGAAACCTACAATTTGGTGGATACCCCTCTCAATCGCCTCACCGATGAAGAGCTCAGACCTGTACCCGAAATGATCAACAAGATCAACGCCCTGATGTTCTAGCTTCAACAGCACCTCAAACCCCTCTCCCCTACGAGAGGGGTTTTTCTTTGGGGTATACTTTTCAACATGCTTGAGATCACGCCCTCATTCTTCATGGACGAACGCGAATTGCACTTCGAATATATTCGCGCATCTGGACCCGGTGGACAGAACGTCAACAAAGTGGCGACGGCAGTCCAAATGCGGTTTGACATTGCCAACTCGGCGCTCGCCTCAGACATCAAGGGACGGCTGCTTCGGCTTGCTGGTAACCGCGTCACCGCTGATGGCGTTCTTATGATCGAGGCAAAACACTTCCGCACCCAGGAACAAAATCGTGAAGACGCAACCCAAAGATTCGTTGATTTGATCCGCAGGGCGCTTATCAAACCAAAGCCGCGTAAAAAGACCAAGCCATCTGCTGCTTCAAAAGAGCGGCGCTTAAAATCCAAAAAAGTTAAGGGCGAAATCAAAAAGATCAGGCAAAGCAAATCCTTTGAATAAGCATTTCTGTTGAGGGTATAATCCCCCGCTTATGAATAAAACTTTATATGGATTTTTGTCTGGATTGGGTGCTGCCTCCATCTGGGGCGGGATGTATGTGGTCAGCAAGGTGGTGCTTGAGGTCATTCCACCGTTCGCTTTACTAAGCATACGCTTGATCATGGGCGCGCTGACCCTGGGCGCGGTGATCTATTTCCGCAAAAATAAAGTTGGAATCACAAAAACATTATTTTGGAAAAGCCTGCTGGTTGGCTTTGTAGGCTATGGTATCTCGCTGGGATTTCAATTCGTAGGCACAAAATTTTCGACCGCCTCCAACGGCTCACTGGTGACTTCAGCGACGCCAGCTTTCGTTTTGATGTTTGCCCCCTATTTGTTGGGTGAACAAAACACACTCCGCCGTTTGATCGCTTTGACAATCGCTTCGCTGGGCGTGGTAGCAGTTATTGACCCGCGCACGGCTGAACTTTCACCGATCCTGTTTTGGGGCAATATGAGTCTGCTTGCGGCGGCGTTGACCTGGGCATTGTATTCCGTGCTGGTTCGCAAGATCAGTCAATCGAGCGACTTGCTCACATCGAGCGCATTGATGTTATTGGGGGGCGTGCCATCCAGCCTGGCGATTGGACTATGGGAGATCAACACCCAAGGCGTGGGCGAGATCACTTGGGGAATTATCGGCGGCTTGTTATTTTTGGGGATCGTCTCGACTGCCATCGCGATGTTCTTGTGGAATTATGCCTTCGCCACACTACCCGCGTCAGTTGCATCGCTAACCTTTTTCGCCCAGCCAGTTGTTGGCACGTTACTCGGCTGGTTCTTTCTGGGAGAAAAAATCACGCCGCTCTTTTTATTGGGCGGCGTGTTGATCGGGGTCGGGATTTTGATTTCAGCAAAGGGAAATTAAAACTTCGTTGATGGGCAAAACCCATCAACGAACATAACTAATTTTCGCCCACCGTATGCAACAATGCCATGTTCGGCGGGCGGACCGCACCCACGGGGAAACCACAGATCAACACGACCTGATCGCCGGGTTGAACTACATCCGAGCGCATGAGGGCGGCATCTACATGATCGAGCATTTCTTCCAACGAGTTAACAAAATTTACGCGCTGCGGACTCACCCCCCATAGGAACGCCAACCGCCGATTGGTATCTTCATTTGGCGTAAAAGCCATGATCGGCACCCGCGGTCTGATCTTGGACATGAGCCAGGCGGTCTGTCCCCGGGTGGTGAAACAAGCAACCGCCGTCACATTCTTATCATTTGCCAATGCCTGAGCGGCACGTGCCATCGAAGCTGCGTCACTCTGATCGAAACCTTGCACTGCCTGCTCCACGCCCCACTCGAAGAAGTGCGTTTCTGCTTCCCGTATGATCCGATCCATCATGCGGACGGCTTCAATGGGATATTTTCCTGAAGCCGTTTCTGCGGACAACATCACCGCGTCGGTTCCATCGAAGATAGCGTTCGCTACATCGGACGCCTCTGCCCGCGTGGGGAGCGGATTCGTAATCATGGATTCCAACATCTGTGTGGCGGTGATCACTAATTTGCCGCGAGCGTTGGCTTTGCGAATAATGTATTTTTGCAAGGCCGGCACACGCTCTGGTGGGAGTTCCACGCCAAGGTCACCACGGGCAACCATCACGCCATCGACAATATCGAGAATGGCATCAAGGTTATCGATGGCTTCGGGTTTTTCGAGCTTGGCGATCAACAAGGGCAGGCGTTTGCCGTTGGAGAATCTTTCCATGGCATAGCGCACTTTTTTTACATCATCTGCAGTGCGAACAAAGGAAATCGCCACCGCATCTACGTCTTGTGCAAGCCCGAACTCCAGATCAGCTTCGTCTTTTTCGGTGAATCCAGCGATCCGCAAACGGATGCCGGGGAGGTTAATGCCTTTATGCGAAGTAAGCGGTCCGCCGATAATCACTTTGGCAATGAGTGTGTTGCGGTCTTTGACCGAGACAACTTCCAGCGTTAAACGTCCATCATCGAGTAGAAGCCGGTCCGAGGTCCGTACCGAATCGAAGAGCTGGCGAAAATCCACAGGGATGTGTGTGCCGCTTATTTCCGGCGGAGTGGTCCCGGTCACATAAAGAACAACCTGTTCGCCCTCCGAAAGTTGGATCGTTTCTGGCAATGCGCCAACGCGGATCTTGGGTCCCTGCAGGTCCTGCAAGATGCCAACAGAAACACCCAGCTTATCAGATACCTGGCGGATCAAGGCAATACGCTCAGCGTGCTGTTCGTGAGTGCCATGCGAAAAATTCATGCGCGCCACATTCATCCCGGCAAGGATCAATTGCTCAAGAATCTCTATGCGTTGGCTGGCAGGACCGACTGTTGCTACAATTTTTGCTTTTCTAGTCATTATGGTTATCCAGTAAACCTCTTGCATACGTGCGCTAGAGAGCGCACTACTGCACAGAAAATATTTTGTGTAGCGGACGTTCTCTAACGTCCGCTTTTAGAATTGATTTGCGTTGACTTATACAAGATGTCAAGCAAAAGAATACTCGTGTGATATATGACGCATTGAAACGACCGGTATTTTATCGTCTTTCCAGCGGCGCGCGTAATCCATATTTCAGGAATAGCCATTGCGACAAGACTCCCAGCCCCAATACCAGGTAAGCTCCAAAATAGGCGGCATCTGAAATGGTACTTAATAGATTACCCTGATCTACACTCCAGGCATACGTACCTGAAAGCTCAAGCCAGGCGTATAAAAAATCAGAGATCGAAAAAGCCAACAATCCCAGCCAGGGTCGGGCAAATATGCCGCCCGCAAAATTTCGGGCAAGCCAAAGCGCCATCAGGGATAACAAAACATCCACAGCCGGGTAGAAAGCATTCACGAGGGCATCCAGCTTTTCCATCGGTTCAGCCGTGGATAGCAGGAAAGTGTAAACCAGGAAGATCAATACAAGCAAGGCTAGGATCCCGATCAAGACCTGGCGAATTACCTGGCGAGAGGTCGGTTGAGTCAATATTTTGTATTGGGAAAGTAACGCCTGCCCGAAGAAGTAATAGGAGGTCACCCAGAAAATATCGGGGGCGCCGATCGGGACATCGCCACGTGTCATGTTTATATATCCCCAGACTATTTCTCCAGCCACCCACAACCACAAGCCGATTGCAAAATTACCCCAGACGCGCTTGGGAGCATCTGCGCTTTCATAATAAGACCAAATGAGCGTGGCAAGCACCGCAGCAATAAAGGAGGCAGTTTGCGAGAAAAAATTTGAGAGGAAATTATTGATAAGATCTGAAAAAGGCTGATACCAATAGATCACAATATACAACGTAAGCATAAGTAATGCCGCGCCGACAGCAAACCTGCTGATGCGTGTATAAGCAGTATTCGGATTTAAGCCAAATCGCATATGTAGCGTCTCCTACTCATTACGAACCACCAGGCTGCCGCCTTCAGATCGAGTGAAAATAAATTGCAAAAGCAGTTCACGACAATTTGCATCCAACCTGGATAGAACATCCAGTAAAATATTTTCGGTCATGCGTGAGCCTACCGCAATGCCAGCTTCATCTTGAAAACAGCGCAGGATATCGGTGTAGGCATCCACAGCAGCCTCCAGCGAATCAAAATATTGATGATTTGTAACGTTTTCGCCGGAAAAGAAGATATTCCAACCGCCTCCGCGCGCCCACGCTGAAATCTGTCCGCCTAATCGCTCAGCCAGCCCTCTGCCAGCCAGTTCGCCAAACCGCTTCATCAGCAGGCGTGCCAATGGATTAAAAGCCAGCCGCAGTTCATATTCCCGCCATACAGCATGAGCCTGAGCGCTGACATAACGCCTAACCTGCAGTTCTCCAGCATTTGGCTCAAGAGAAACAGCACTGCCCGAATATCGCACACTACCATCTACGTATGCGATCGATTCAACTGCAGAATTTGTACAGTTTGCCAACAAGTACATCTGGTCCAATTGAACGCCCTGAACATGGATAATGCTAGGCTCTGCTTCGAGCAGCCATTTATTTGCATGCTCTATAAGTTCCCGGGAGGACAACGTCAACTGCTCCTCACGACTTACCGGAGCCTCGTGAGCGACCCTGATCACGCGCAAAGCCTCCAAGGGAAGCTCCAACAATCCTACGCTTGCATTAGGAGAGTTAACCAGCTGATGCCAGGCAGGACGCGGGATAATTTCAGTTGTCTTCTCATGATAACGATAGAGCTGTTGCTCAACCCCAGCAACAAAGGCGAATACCAGGTTTTCGTCTGTTGGATACCGCAATTGCATTAAGCCAGTAAAGAGCTCCTCGCGCCGGGTTTGAATCAAAACATCCACAAAGCCCGGAGAGACGTTGTTGTGGGTTTCAGCAATAAAGGATGAAAAAGTTGGCATAAATACGCAGTGGTACAGCAACCCTAAAATGAACGGCGTCTATCAACAACGCTATTCTTATTCGATTCTACTCCTTAAAGTTCAGGCGTAGAAATGTGTAATCTCTACGCCTGAACCTTCTGAACTCTTCTTAGATGTAATACAAATCCTGTGCTTGTTTCTCCAGATCGGCACGGAAATCAGGATGCGCGATATTGATGAGCTGATGCGCACGCTGACGGATGGTCTTGCCATACAGATCTGCCACGCCATATTCTGTCACGACGTAGCGGACGTGGTTGCGGCTGGTGACTACGCCTGCGCCCATTTTAAGCATCGCAGCGATACGGGTGACGGGCGTTCCGTCCTTCAACACGGTGGTACTTGGCAAAGCTATGATCGGAACACCACCCTTGGAACGTGAAGCGCCGTAGATGAAATCAAGCTGCCCGCCCACGCCGCTATAGAGCTTGGGACCAATGCTATCGGCACAGACCTGCCCGGTGAGATCCACTTCGATGGCGGAGTTGATGGCGACCATGCGTTCATTTTGCGCAACCACAAACGGGTCGTTGACGTATTCGGTACGGTGCATCTCGATCAGCGGATTATCGTCTGCCCAATCATACAATTCTTTTGTACCGAGCATAAAACCGGCGATGATCTTGCCCGGGTGCAAGGTCTTGCGGGCGTTGGTCAACACGCCCATATTAACCAGATCGATCACACCATTTGAGAACAATTCACTGTGGACGCCCAAGTCCTTTTTATTATGCAGATACTTCAACACTGCATCGGGAATTGCGCCAATACCCAACTGCATCGTTGCACCGTCAGGGATTAGATCAGAGATAAAGCCTGCGATCTTTTCCACGACATCCGAGTTACCATCTTCACTCATCGGCATTTCAGGGATGGGATAGTTCACCGGGATAATGTGATTCAAGCGGCTAACATGGATGAACGAATCACCCAGTGTCCGCGGCATTTGTTGATTGACTTCAGCGATGATGATCTTGGCTGATTCAGCCGGAGATTTTGTGAGTCCTACTTCCACGCCCAGACTGCAAAAGCCATGCTCATCGGGGAGGGAAACGTGAATGATCGCAACATCCAATGGCAGAACGCCGCGCTTGAACAGCAGCGGAAATTCAGAGAGCAACACCGGCGTAAAATCAGCCCGACCTTCCTGCACAGCTTTTCGAACGTTGTGACTGATAAACAACGTATTGACCCGCAAATGACCTTCCATCGCAGGGTTCACATAATCAGCCGGACCGATCGTCAGCGCCTGGCAAATTTCCACGTTCTCAAGATTCGGAGCGTATTCAACCAAAGCTGCGAGAACCTTCTGGGGCACCGATACGTTACCGGTGAGAAAGATGCGGCTGTTCGATTTGATCGCCTTCACGGCTTCTTGCGGCGTTGTGATCCGCGATTGATAAATACTATTCCAGTCCATCGTGGCCTCCATCAGAAAGCAGACCCAAATGAACGAGTTGACCGTTATGGGTATTCAGCGCTTTTTCAAGGGCTGGGTTGCGTTTTACCGCTTCGTCTGCACCCAGGCTGGCGATCTGCTCGATGTATGTCATCGCCGCGTTGACGAAGGCATGGGTGGCAGTCCGCGCGACCACGCCGGGCATGTTGGGTACACAATAATGGATCACACCTTCTTCGATATAGGTGGGATGCTCATGCGTCGTCGGGCGGGATGTTTCAGCACAACCACCCTGGTCGATGCTCACATCAATAAAGACCGAGCGCGGTTTCATCGCGCGCATCATTTCACGCGTGATCAAATTCGGTGTGCGTTCACCGGGCACCAATACCGCACCAACGACTACATCTGCATACTGGGTAGTCTTCTCGATATTGCGCTTGGTCGACATCATCGTAACCACATTCGGGAAGCGGTGATAAACCTTTTGCAAGGCGTTCACATCCTCATCGATCACTGTGACATGCGCACCCAAACCAAGGAAGCCATCCGTGGCATAGCGGCCAACAACGCCGCCGCCCAAAATAACCACTTCGGCGGGCGGCACACCCGGAATACCCCCGAGCAAAATACCCTTGCCGCCCCAATTATTTTGGAGCAAACGCGCGGCGATCGAAGCCGCCATTTTGCCGCCGATCTGGCTGAAAGGGCGCAGCACCGGCAAGGAACCATCGGGCAATTCGATCTGTTCATACGCAATGGATGTAATTTTCTTTTCCAGCAAAATTTCCACTTTGTCTTCACGCGAAGAAGCCAGATGCAGCAAGCCCAGCACCGTTGAACCCGGTCGCAGCCAATCCAATTCATCTTTCATGGGACGGCCAACCTTAAGCAGCAGGTCGGCACGCACGAAGACTTCTTCAGCTGAATAGACGATGCGCGCCCCGGCTTTTTCATACTCTTGATCACTGAAGCCTGCCCCCACACCCGCTTCATGCTCAACATAAACCTGATTCTGTTTCTGAGTCAGGATCTCAACTCCGGCCGGTGATAGACCGACACGGTATTCAAACGGACGCTTTTCTTTTGGTATACCTATGTTCATAACAAACCTCCAAAACGCTGTGCGGGGGCTAAGCCCCCGCACGAGCAAAATTATTTCATATTCAACACTTCACGAATGGACGGTAACGCCCAATCGATGGTTTCCCTATCAATAACCAGCGGTGGTGCAAAACGGATCACGTTATCGTGCGTCTCTTTGGCGAGAATGCCCATACCCTTCAAGGCTTCACAAAAACGACGCGCACCACCGGCTTCGGGTTTGAGTTCCACGCCGATCAACAAACCCTTACCGCGTACTTCCTTTACATGTGGACTGGTAATTTCAGTCAACTGCTCGATAAAGTATTCGCCCAATTCTGCCGAACGCTCAGCCAACTTTTCATCGCGGATCACTTTCAACGAGGCGCGTGCTACTGCTGCTGCCAGCGGATTGCCGCCGAAAGTGGATCCATGCTCACCGGCGGTGAAGAGTCCGAGAATGGGTTTGTCAGCCAATACAGCCGAGACAGGATAAAAGCCACCAGCCAAAGCCTTGCCTACGATCACAACGTCCGGGCGGACATCTTCATGATACGAAGCAAACAGTTTCCCAGTCCGTGCGAGACCCGTTTGAATTTCGTCCGCCATGAAGAGCACGTTATTCTGTTTGCAAATTTCTGCGACCTTTTTCAAATATCCAGCCGGAGGAATGATGACACCCGCTTCGCCTTGAATGGGTTCGAGCATGACTGCCGCAGTGTTGGGCGTGATGGCTTTTTCAAGCGCATCCGCATCACCGTATTTCACAATCACAAAGCCGGGTGTGAAAGGACCGAAGTCATCACGATACAACGGCTCAGTGGAAAATGAAACAATGGTGACCGTACGTCCGTGGAAATTGCCACCCGCCACGATGATCTCTGCCTGATGGCGCGGCACACCTTTGACACGATACGCCCACTTGCGCGCAAGCTTGACCGCCGTCTCCACTGCTTCTGCTCCCGAATTCATCGGCAGGGACATATCGTAGCCAGTCATCTCGGAAAGTTCTTTGTACAACAACGGCAACTGGTCATTGCGGAAGGCGCGCGAGGTCAGCGTGACCTTCTTAGCCTGTTCCAATAATGCGTTCAGAATCTCAGGGTGGACATGTCCCTGATTAACTGCGGAATAAGAGGAAAGGCAATCGAGATATTTCTTGCCATCCACATCGTAGACCCACACACCCTCCGCACGTTCGATAACCACATCAAGCGGATGATAGTTGTGTGCGCCGTACTGTTCTTCCATATTGATAAAGTCTTGTGTATTCATGAGTTCACCTTTTAAAGTTTATATTCGTCCTGAGCGGAGCCGCCGTTCGCTGGCGGCGCAGTCGAAGGACAGCAGGTTTCATACAATGCCAGCGTTTCGACTTCGCTCAACGCGAATGACGTATTTACGCCACACCAAACAAGCGCGCCAGAATTGCCTTCTGCGCATGCAGACGATTATGCGCCTGCGGGAAGATCACCGAATGCGGACCGTCTGCTACTTCATCGGTCAACTCGTGATTGCGGTGCGCGGGAAGACAGTGCATCACGATCACATCTTTATCGGCTTGTGAAACCAACTGTGCATTGACTTGATACGGCGGGAAGACCTTCTCGCGCTTGGCGGTTTCTTCCTCTTGCCCCATCGAAGTCCATGTGTCTGTGTAGATCACATGCGCACCATGCACAGCTTCATGCGGGTTGCCGAGGAAATTTAATTTGCTGCCAGTTTCTTTGGCAAT
>CAZMQE010000023.1:0-1263 GCA_964568115.1 uncultured Anaerolinea sp. | reverse complement strand
GGAATCTCAGACCATTTCGCCAATTCCAAGACATGCGCATGCTCGAACGTGCGCGCCATGATCGCCTGTACATAACCCGACATGACACGTGCAATATCCGCAATGGACTCACGTTTGCCGAGACCGATCTCGTTTGGTGAGAGATACAGCGCATCACCGCCACAATGGCGCATCGCCATGTCGAACGAGACACGTGTCCGCAGGCTGGGTTTCTGGAAGATCATGCCCAGCACCTTGCCTTTGAACAGCGGCGGATTGCCCTTCTTGAAATATTCAGCTTTGAGTTGGATCGCGACGTCAAGCAGATCTTGAGTCTCTGCCGGGGAAAGATCGGATATTGCCAAAAAATGTTTCATGCCTACTCCTTCGTGGATAAAGTATAGTGTTTTCGGTCAAAATTGACCTGTCCAAATCGTCACTCGTTGGGAGTGATGTTCATCTGCTGTAAGGCACTTGTCTAACCAGCCCACACAGGATATTATACCGAAGCACAGCAACCTTGTTGGTTGAGTAGCCTGAGGCGATAGCCGAAGGCGTATCGAAACCAACATGTAACCTAAATTTACTCGCTTATTGATGGTCTCGATATAGGGCGGGAAAACCCCGCCCCTACTCGACCATCAGCATATTATTGTAAAGAGAGAAAACCTTATGTCCACACCATCCCTCTACTTCCAATCCAGCGGACCTGATAACGCCCCCACCATCGTCTTCCTCCATGGCGGAGGCGGCGAAGCGTGGATGTGGAAACCGGTCATCCAACAGTTAGCGGATTATCACTGCCTCGCCGCGGACTTGCCCGAGCACGGACAGAGTCGCCACATCGCACCCTTCAGCATGGAACTCGCCGCCGAAAAGGTCGCGGACTTGATCCGCACACAGGCGCACAACGGCAAAGCCATCGTCGTGGGACTCTCCGAAGGCGCGCAAGTGACAGTTCAACTATTGGCAACTGCACCCGAATTAGTGAACAAAGCCATTGTTTCCAGCGCGTTATTACGACCCATGCCAGGCATGGGCTGGGCAAGTTCCGCTTCCGTCGTGAAGTGGACGTATCGCATGTCCATTCCGCCCTTTCTCAACAACGATGGGTGGATTCGCCTGAATATGAAATACGCAACCGGAATCCCAGATGCGTATTACTCGCAATTCAAAAAGAGCTTTCAAGAGACCACCGAATCACAATTCGTGAACTTGATGCTTTCCAACCAAACCTACCGCCTGCCCAAGGGACTTGAAAAGGCGCCTGCTCACACACTCGTG
>CAZMQE010000022.1:13631-22428 GCA_964568115.1 uncultured Anaerolinea sp. | reverse complement strand
GTCCGCCAGCCTGCGCCGGTGAAATCCGCTGAGAGGGCGCGTCCCGCGAAATAATCTTCATGCCGAAAAAGTTCCAAGCCTGCATTCGTCACTGCGAGCGGAATGGATGAATACAAGCGCTTGCCCGAATCGATGCCATCGAAATAGCGTGGGGGATAGCCATTGAGCAAAGCCGTTTTCTTTCCGGCTTTTACACATTTTGAAAATAAAGTTTCGTCATTGAGGAACGCGGCGACCTCAGGGTTGGGCTTGGGTCCGTAGTGATAACCAAGTTCAGCTGAAATGTTGATGCCGGTCAACAACATCGCTTGTCCCGTTGCAGATTGCGGCAAACCGTCCACGCCCACATTGGGATCAATGGCAACCAGCGATGCGCGCTCCCCGTGAAAAGGCGCGGCGTCTTTGAATAATGATCTGCCATCTAGTAAGGCATTAAGGTTTGGCATCTTCGCATTGGCAAAAGGATTAATGCCCTGGTTGTTTTCACCCAAGCCGATCCCATCCATGAATATAAATAAGACTCGCATAGCGCAGGATTATAACGCCATACCCGGCGGGTATAATCGACACATGTCCTCGATCTCCCTGACCAAACTACAAACGCATCGCACGCGGACCTTCAACCTGCCTCCCACGAAACGAGTCTCGTCGCCAGCCCAAGCTTTGACCTTTGTCAATAAACGCGGCTTTATCTATTTCTGGACCATCAAAGGCATTGATATGCCGAGCTTGTGGACGGCAGTTGCAGGCGACCGCCCCGTGGCTGACAAGCACGATGACCCCGGTCACATCACGTGGGGTTGGAAGGATGGCGCGCTGGATAAGAAGATTTGGTATTACGCCAAGATCCTGCGCAAAAAAGCGACCATGATCTCTTTGGATATCGCGCCGTATTTTTATGCCTTGTCTGAAAATTATGGCTCACCCGAAGAAGATTATTTGTTGGCATACGAAGAGGGGCGCCTGCCGCAAGCTGCGAAACAAGTCTATGAAGCGCTGCTCAATGAAGGCGCGCTCCATACGATTGATCTGCGCAAGGCGGCGAAGCTGACCAACGCCAAAGAATCGGAATTCAATAAAGCGTTGGAGCTTTTGCAGTCTGATTTCAAGATCCTGCCGGTGGGTGTGGCGCAAGCCGGAGCCTGGAAATATTCCTTCATCTACGAAGTAGTCTCGCGTCATTATCCCCAACTGCCCGAACAAGCGCGGAAGATCGGTGAACGTGAAGCGCGCGCAAAACTCGTTACATTATTCTTCGAGTCAGTGGGCGCGGCACAGGAGAGCGACGTGAACAAACTCTTCGGGTGGAAAAAAGAATTGACCGCCAAAACAATTGCCAGCTTGGTCGAGAAGCGGATGTTGGTCGAGTCCGAACATCCCAAGCAAAAAGGACAGTGGTTGGCGTTGCCGAAGTTGGTGAAATAGATTTGGACTCAGCCAGCTTGCTGGCGTATTACGGGAGCAAGCTCCCTGAGTCCAAAAGGAGAACCTATGCTAGAAATCGCGATCATGATCGAAGGGCAAAACGGACTTACCTGGAGCCGTTGGCAAAAGATTGTCCGCCTGGTGGAAGAGTTGGGGTTTGTTGGGTTATATCGTTCCGATCATTTCACCAATTCCAATGCGGTGGATCTGGACTCGCTGGAGTTGTGGACTTCGTTAACCTGGCTGGCAGATCACACCAGCCGCATTGAGTTCGGTCCGTTGGTGACGCCCTTCTCGTTCCGCAATCCGGTGTTCACCGCTCGCATGGCATCTGCCGTGGATGATCTATCCAATGGGCGTTTGACGCTGGGTTTGGGTGCAGGCTGGCAGGAGCGCGAGCATCAATTATTTGGTTTTGATCTGTTGGATATAAAACCGCGCTTTGATCGCTTCGAAGAAGGCATGCAGGTAGTGACGCGCTTGTTGCAAAGCGATGAGCCTGTGACCTTTGACGGTCATTATTATCAATTGCGCGGCGCAACATTATTGCCACGCCCGCAAAGGCAGGGTGGTCCGCGCATTTTGATCGGGGGCGATGGTGAAAAACGAACCTTGCCTGCGGTTGTCCGTTATGCTGATGAATGGAATTGCGTGATGCTGCTGCCCGAGGTTTTCGCACAAAAGAACACCCTGCTGACCGAAATGCTTACTGCCGCAGGACGAAAACCAGAAGCTGTGCGGCGTTCGATGATGACCGGTTGTGTGTTTGGTAAGGATGCTGCCGCTTTGAATGAGAAAGTCGTTGTACGCAAACGAACTTTGGATGAATTACAAGCACGAGGCATTGTGGCGGGGAATGCGAGTCAAGTCAGAGAACAGTTGGCTGTGTTGGAAGCCGCGGGTTTACAGCGCATCATGCTGCAGTGGTTGGATTTGGATGACCTGGATGGTTTGCAAGCACTGGCAAAAGCAGTATTTTAAAAATGGTTCACCAGCCGTATTGCATTTCGGTCAATAATCAGCCATAATATTTTCAGAAACCTTTGGTCTGGTTTGGCGTATGTTGTAAGTAGCTTTCAGAAATTTTACGAGGAGAATCACTATGAGGCAAAATCGTTCCAATTTGTTTTTAGGTCTTTTGTTGATACTGATCGGCGGGTGGATGTTCGTCACTCGCCAGGTGCCATCTGTGCAGGCTTGGCTCGATGCGAATTTCATCTGGCCCATGTGGGTGATTGGCGCAGGCGCATTGGTGTTCCTGATCGGGTTGATCACCGGAAACCCCGGTATGGCGATCCCGGCTTCCATCATTGCGGGTATTGGCGGCATTTTGTATTATCAGGAAACGACTGGCAACTTTTCATCCTGGTCATACATGTGGACGTTGATCCCTGGCTTTGTGGGTGTGGGTGAGATCCTGGCTGGGTTGTTGGGCGAACGGACCCGCAGGAATCTCTCAAGCGGAACGAAGAATCTCGTTGTCAGTGCGGTCATGTTCCTGGCGTTCGGCACCTTCTTCGGCGGGCTGTCCATTCTTGGGGATTATGGTGCGCCCATATTGATCATCTTGCTGGGTGTCTATGTTCTGGTGCGCGGCTTCATACGCGGAAGCAAGGTTCAAGATGAAACGCGATAATATTTTTTGGGGCGGTGTGCTGATTCTGTTCGGCGTGTTGTTCCTGCTGCAAGCGCAGGGCATCATCAATAACGTCTTTCGTTTCTTCTGGCCCCTGATCCTTATGATGGTTGGCGGCTGGATGATCGTGAACGTGTATTGGAAATCCGACTCGCCGAGCGGTACAACCTTCAACATTCCTCTCGGCGAAGCCAGGCAGGTCCGCTATCGGTTTTCACATGGCGCCGCGCAGATTCGGATTCAGGGAAATGCGCCGTCTGGTCAGGCGTTGGTGGGTACTTCAGCAGTTGCTGCAGACCATCATAGTCATCTGAGCGGTGATGTGTTGGATGTAAAAGTCAGTACGGGACCTTCATTCATCCCGGTGCTGGGACCCAGTGAAGGTGCATGGCATTATCAAGTAACGAAAGATGTTCCCGCCGTGGTGACGATTGAAGCAGGTGCCAGCACGTTTGAAGTTGACCTCAAGGACACGCTCGTTTCACGGGTTGAGTTGAAAGTAGGTGCCAGCAATGTCGATGTGACCATGCCGGCGCGCGGTTCATCTGTGCTGGATATCGAAGGCGGTGCTGCGACGTTTAATGTGCGCATCCCGGAAGGTACTGCGGCGCGGATCGATCGCACCGAGGGTTTTGTAGCACTCAACGTGGATACGAATCGCTTTCCTGCCTCGGATCATGGATATCAATCCTCTAATTTTGATACGGCTGCTGATCGAGTCTCCATCTCTCTCAAGGCTGGTGTCGGAACCGTAACTATCAAATAGTTTGACAATCTGGAATGTATAAAAAGGAAATGAACTATGAGACGATATGACCCGCGTTTGTGGATCGGCGGAATACTTATTTTTATCGGCGCGTTGACCCTGCTTGATAACCTAAACATCATTTCAGATGTCAGCGATATTTTTTGGGGCGTGGTCTGGGGCGCGATTGGTGGATATTTTCTGTATGTGTTGCTCAAGCAGCGTGAAAATTGGTGGGCGGCTTTCCCGGCTTTCACACTGCTGGGGATGGCGGCATCTTCAATTCTTCCCAGATCCATGGAACCCTATGATAGCCTCGTCTTCTTTGCCGGTATCAGTCTGGCATTTCTGTGGGTATATTTTGCAGATACATCACGTTGGTGGGCGATCATCCCTGCCGGGGTTATGCTCACGCTTGGCACGATCTCTGTGTTGGATGAAGTCAGCGGCGTTGAGAATGGCGGCGTCCTATTTCTTGGACTCGGACTCACCTTTATTCTCCTCACTATCCTCCCTGGCGGCAGTTCGCGCTCATGGGCGTTGATCCCTGGTGTGATCTTATTGATTTTTGGCGCGATACTTGGCACACCCCTTGCCGGTTTTACTCAATATCTCTGGCCCGTTATTCTCGTTGTCTTGGGCGGCTACCTCATAGTACGTTTCTTCAGAAGTCAATCATCCGTATAACCGATAAAGTGCTTCGTTACTTAAAAGTACAAACGGGATGCTAAAACCAGCATCCCGTTTGTATTGCCTGCCCTCGCCGGTATTATCGAACTATCTCACTTATTCTTCATCCCTTGCTTAAGGATGGACTTCACTTGTTCCTGTGCATCCTGCACACGCGAAGAGACTGAACTTGCAAGCCTCTCCAGAATTTCCTTGCCCGCCTCAGGGTGCTCCACGCATAATCTGCGTAACTCGCTTCCGCGTACGCGCAACGCCTCAAGATTTTCAATGGCAATTGCCGAGGATGTGTATTTCTCACTCCCAACCACAGCTGACCAGCCAAATAAGCCGTCTTTCTTGACATGGCTGATGGTGATCGGTATGCCATCATAAGGCTTGTAGGTCATCTCCACTGTACCGCTGATCACCAAATAAAGATGATTGGCTGGTTCGCCTTGTTGAAGAACCGTAGTTCCTGCGTTACAGGTATAAGTTTCAAATAAAGGCTTCAGTAGGTCCAAGTATTTCTCGTCCAGGTTTTTGAAAATAGGAATGCGCTCCAAGTTGTTAAACCTTTCGGGAATATTAACCCAGTTGTCGATACATGTTCCAGTAACAAACATCATTATTTCTATGACATTCGTCCTTATTACATAAAGCCTGCATCCAAACGGGTATACTTGACCTTGATGACTGAAACAAAACCTCGACAAAGCCTGCCTTTTCTTCTACTCGGATTGGGACTCCTGCTCATCGTTGCATCGGCGTTCTATATTTTTCGTGACTACTCGTCTCAATCGGACTTTTCAACTGTTCCGGTTCAAGTGAACTTTGCCGCCCCCGAACTGACTCTCACCGACACCCAGGGTGAGCAGCATTCCCTCGCCGATTATCGGGGGCAGGTGGTACTCGTCAACTTGTGGGCAACGTGGTGTCCGCCGTGTAAGGAAGAGATGCCAGCGCTTCAGGCTTTATATAATAAATATGTTGAGGATGGATTTGTCATCATTGCCATCAATGACGGTGACCCCACGCCCGATGTTTTGCAATTTGTGAAAGACTATCAATTAACTTTCCCCGTTTGGCTTGACCCTACTTATATCGCCACAGAACAGGCATTTAAAACTTTAAACCTGCCCAGCTCATTTGTCATTGACCGGAACGGTACTGTCCGTTTGATGTGGGTGGGCGGCATCAGCAAACGAATGCTTGATAAATATGTCCCAGCGGTCATCATGGAGAATCAATAAAAGCGAATGCCAGCTGGCAGGGTCATATAATGTTAGGGGACTTCTGATTTGATCTGGCTTGTGGCGTCGCCACAGGCACATGCCTTGATCGCTAATGGACCGCGTTCCAGGGTGCCTTCATAGGCTTCCGAGCCCGCCTGTACAACCCAATTCTCTAAATGAAATGCCAGTGGACCACTGGCGAGAATCCACTCGCCGTTGTATTTGCGTGCAATGTGCACATGGGTCCCGGTGGATGAACCACCTTCGCAGGATGGCAAGCCTAAAAAATCTCCAGTATGAACTTCCTGTCCAACTTGAATACGGTCTTGTGTGGCGGTATGTAGATAGAACAACACCCAGCCAGTGCGTTCATCGCCATCTTTATCCAGGTCAATGATAATGCCGTCAATATCAGAACGGACAATGAGTCCATCTGCCATGGCGACTACCTCCTGATTCTGACCGGCCGTATAGCAACCGGACGTTTCAGAGGAAGGCGCAAAATCGACGGCGGCGAAAGGTTCACCGGAGCCCCAACCAGTATGTGGACCACCCGTATATGACCAGATGTAATCAGGCAGGAAGGGGAAACGCAACACCGGTTGTTGGAGACTGCCCGGGAGGATGGTAGTTGAATCAAGCCATGGATCGCCAAACAAGGTTTGGTATGTTCGCGCCAGCCCATCGGGTCCGATCGAGGCGTAGTATTCTGTCCCGATATAAAGCCTGGAGAAATAATATTGAATTGCCACAGAGGCAGCGTTTTGCCAGGGGTCGGGTCTGAAGATGGTTTGATCGAGCAGTTCGAACTCGATGAGTTTGCCTGCGCGCCAACTGTAGTAGCCATTGTTAAATGTGTTTGCAGCGATCACCAATTGCAGGTAGGGTGTAGTGTAGAAGGTGCGCGGAAACCCCAGCAGGTATTTTTTATCTGGAATTTCAGGTTGGGTGAGTGCCCCGCTTTGATATTCAAGCACAGCTAATAAAAACCGCGGACTGACGCTGTAATTGGTAGCAACGTAGTCAACGACCTCGGCGCCAGAGCGCATTTTTCCACCGGCGTAGGTGCGATAATTTTTCAACCAACCATTTGTGGAAGCTACAAAAGCCGAGGTACTAAAACCGACCTGGGTAGGTCCGTTGACAAAGGCATGATCGGGGATGCTTTGATAGGCGGTACCCCAAAGCGGCAAATAATAAATGGGGATTTTCATCGGCAAGCCAACCGGCATGGTGGTTGCATCGTCTGGAATGATCGGGTTGGCTTGCTTGATCTGTTCAACCGTAGTATTGAAGCGTGCTGCAAGCGCGGGAAGCGTATCGCCGTTTTGAGCAGTGTAATCTACGAGTTCACCGGGGGCGTAGGCAGGTCTACCAGAGGTGGGCGCGGGAATCGGCGTTGGCGCTAGCGGCGTGATCATGTTTTCGAGGTTGACCGTTGATGCACGCGGCGCACAAGCTGAGAGGAATAGCACAAATGAAATGAGAGTCGCTCTACAAGCGACAGTCATTTGCCTGATTTTATTCGCCATCTTCGCGCTTGATCAAAGACCATCTTTGTCCATTGACATCGGCGGTGATCACCCGGTTGCCTTTTACAAGTTTTCCTAAATAGGGTTTATCGCCAGCAATGGCAGTCCAACCGCTCAATACGAAGGGCACAGGACCATCTGCCAGCATCCACTCGCCGTTGTATTTACGAGCGACATGGGTGTGCGTGCCGGTCGAAACGCCGCCTTCGCAGGAAGCATGCCCAATGTAATCATTCTGCTCCACCCATGTACCAACTGGCACACGGTTTTTTGTTGCCACGTGCATATACATGATGTTCCAGCCGGTCTGTTCGTGGCCATCACCGTCCGTATCCACCATCACAAGTCCGTTATCAGAACGGACAACCAAGCCGGGTGCCATGGCAAGGATCCAGGTTGTTGTTGGAATACAGCCGCTTTTGTCACTGCGCGGGGCAAAATCCAACGCGGCGAGTGGTCCATCTGTGCCCCAGGCGCTGTGAGGTCCGCCAGTGTAAGACCAGGTGATGTTCGGCTCAAAGGGCAAAGTCATTATTGGCTGGTTGAAGTTGGGTGGAAAAAAATTGGTAACTGTCGTTGCGCGTGCCCACGGGTCGCCGAACATGCCGGCGTAAAATGCCGGGAAGCCGCTCGTCTGATCCATGATGCGCAGCCATTCGTTCAACGTATGCAGACGTGAAAATAAAACCATAATGGCAACAGTACCGGCATTTAGTGTGGGATCAAGCTGTAGCGTCTTTCCATCAAAAAAAGTTAATTCATTAAGTTTGCCGGTGCGCCAGCCATAGTAGCCTGTGGACATTTGGTTGATTGCCCAGGTGAGTTGCCCGAACATGCCCACATTGCGATAGTTTTCATAGCCCATCGGATATTTGACCCGGAACTCATTAACAGGTGTACCGCGCACCCATTGCGATTCGTAATCAAGGATTGCCAATAACAAACGCGGGTTAACCGAATTTTCGTAAGCCAGCCTCTGGATCACGGCGGGTCCCGAGGTTGTGCCGGTACTGCCAAGATATTCACGATATGTGGCTAGATACCCGCCCGCGGCTTCAATGTATGTAGTGGCATCAAAATCCAGTGCTGTAGCAGAAAACACAAACTCGCCGTCTGGGATGATCTGCGCAGTGGATGTGTATTCAAGCGTTCTATCCAACCGATTAGGGATGATCAAAAGCGTGCCAGGGTCAATAAAGCCGGCGTTGGGCAAAATCTTTGGAGACGTGATCTCGTTCGCGCTGACCCCAAACCTGTTTGCCACAGCTGGGAGCCAATCTCCGCTTTGGGCGTAGTAGAACATGTTGTTGCCGTCAACGGTCGGAGTCAATGCGAAGGGTGTGTTCGCAGCGGGTTGCGTGGCAAATGTACTCGGCAGGGACGTTGGTGTGGGTGTGAATTCAAGTGTTGGGGGCTGGGTCGGCGGGTTCTGAACAAACACATCAGTTGGAGAGATATAAACATCAGGCACTGGCGAGGTGTTCATTAAACCGCCGCCTTGAGGTGTGGGTGTTTGGTATTGACCCCATAAGGATGCATTTCCGACGCACGCTGTAAG
>CAZMQE010000022.1:1765-13531 GCA_964568115.1 uncultured Anaerolinea sp. | reverse complement strand
GTGTGGGTGTTTGGTATTGACCCCATAAGGATGCATTTCCGACGCACGCTGTAAGCAGCGAAGATAAGATCAGAAGATAGATTGCGCGTTTCACGAGTTGCATTATACCTGTATAAGCCTTTCGTCCTCCCGAAATACATCGGGACGCTGTGAGCAAAGCCACACGGTGGTTGTGCAGCGTAGACGAAGGGCAAATATTATCTTGAAATTTGATTCACGCCATCGAACACGCCTTCCTCTGCGGAGAGGATCGTTGTGCCGCGGGTGAGAAAACCATCGTATTCAATGCCGTTGCCACTGGAAACCCAGCCATCCATAATGAAGGGAGTGTTGCTGTCGGCGGGAATCCATTCGCCGTTATATTTGCGGGCGAGGTGCAGGTGTGTGGCGTTGGATACACCGCCTTCACAGGATGGATGCCCGATGATCTCACCGGCATATACATATGTATTTGCTTGAACTCGATCTTGTGAAGCGATGTGCATGTACAACACGTTCCAGCCGGTTTGTTCGTAGCCGTCATTATCCAGATCTTGGATCACGGCGCCATCGGCTGAGCGGACAATGAATCCATCGGCGATGGCGACGACCCAGGCATCACTAATGGCACAACCGCCGCCTTCACCGGGCGGGGCAAAATCCAAAGCTGCCCAGGCGGAGCCAGAATCCCAGCCGCCGTGCGGACCGCCAGTGAATGACCAGGTGACGCCATCAGCGAAGGGCAGGCGCATCGGAGGCTGAGTCAGGTTCGATGGGAGGAGTGAAGCGAGGTCATAGTCAAAGGGAAAGCCGAAGAGTTGGTTATATGTTTGGAAGAATCCCAATGTACTTACATCCAGGTCCCAGGTGGCGCGGTCGTTGAATTTGGAAAGAAAATATTGTACACCGGCCGTACCGGCATTGATAGTGGGTGAGAGTGGAATATAGCTGCCATCGCTCAACGATAATGTGGAGATGGCATTGACGCGCCAATAATAATAGCCGCGGTTTAAATTATCCGCTGCCCATGCCATTTGGCGATATAGACCGGCATAATAAGGTTCATAATTGCCGAGCGGATAATCGATATTGGTTGGAACGGGGTTTGTAACCCAGCCGCTGCGATATTCGACCAGTGCCACAAGCAAGCGCGGGTTGACCGAATAATTTTGAGCGACGCGCATAATGATCTGTGCGCCGCTGAGATATTCGCCGTTAACATCTTGAACATAATTGGAAAGATAGCCGTTGCGGTTTTTGAGATAAGCATCAAGATCGAACTGGATGCTGGCGGGTCCGTAGACTAATTCTGAATCGGGAATGATCTTATGCGATGAGCCGGGGTTTGGATCGGTGGTCACGGGCGGAATATTCAAAACCGCACCTGCCGAAATAATACTCGCTTCATTCAAGTTATTGGCTTGCAACAACGCATTGAGCGTGATCCCGTAACCCTGCGCGATGCTGCTCAAGGTGTCGCCGGGTTGGATGGTGTATTGATCGACGTAATCGCGCGGCAGCGGAAGCGGATGCGGCGCATCGGGTGTGGGGACAAAGAAGGTTGAGTTGCGCGGCGGAAGCGAAACGGAGAGCGGCGCGCGCGTGGGCGTAGGACCGCGGGGCGTTTGTGTGGCAAAGACGAGAATCTCGCCCGGTTGAATTGGTGGAGGTGTAACGGCTGTCCCATTCACAGGCGCGAAGGGATCGTAGGTGGGGTAGGCGTTTGAAGAGGTTGGGGAACAGGATGCAAAGAAAAAAGATGAAAGCAGTAAGATGGCAATGTATTTATGTAAGGACATGCCGGTGATTCTACCAAAGGAGCAAATTAAAACATAAACGAGTAATGACTTTGTCACTACTCGTTTTCGTTCAAAATACTTATCACTCGTCATTGCGATGCAGATTGCTTCACAATGACATGCATCTCCTAGCCCGCAAAGCCGGAGCCCATGATGTAATTTTCGAGCCCTTTGATCGCGCTCTCTTTGTTTTCGAGCATGGCGGTCAACACATCGCGGATGGATACGATACCCACCAGGTGATCGTTTTCAACAACCGGCAAGTGGCGGAAGTGGTGATCATCCATCAGTGCCATGCATTGCTCGACAGTTGTTTCCATATTGACCGTGTACATATCCTTGGTCATGACATCTTTAACCAACGTGGCTTTGGCGGTATTGCCAGCCAGTTCACCTTTTTGCAAGTAATCACGCTCAGTGAAGATGCCCACGATCTTATGATTTTCGGTCACGAGTACCGCGCCGACCTTGGCGTTGTTCATCACCTTCAATGCATCGAGCACGGAGTCAGTTGTGGATACGGCAAAATTGCTGGCGCCTTCCTTGGCTTCAAGTAGTCTGCGGACAGTGGTCATTTCGATTCTCCTTCGGTTGGATTTATATTACGATTATTACCAAATTGGTTGGTAATGGTAAGTTCCTTTATTCGTAATTCCACAGGACTTTTATCACACAGCACTGGTTGGTTTGCCAGCTACTTTTGTAAATGTGATTAAAGCGACCACGTTGAGAGCAATACTGACCAACACGATCATGATCATTGCGCCGGGCCCGGCTCGCACGAAAGCCTGACCGATCAACCAAGGCATGAGCATGCCGCCGAGTCCGCCGCCGACGAGAAACCAACCAGTCATGGACCCGGTGACATGCATGCGTTCTTCTGCCAGTGTCAGGAAAGTGGGGAAGATGGATGCTAGTGAAACGCCAAGCAGGATGCTGCCGATCCAAAGTACGGTGGCTGATTCTTGAAAGAGTAGGATCAAGCTAACGCTTGCGAGACAGCCTATAAAGTCCACGGCAAGAATCGTTAGTGAGCGTGCACGGGTGGAGATCAAAACGCCGAGCAAACGTCCGACTGTGAAGAAGCCCCAGAAGGCGGATGTCAAATAATTGGCGGTGATCTCCGTCCCTAGGTTGCGTTTGAAGGCGTAGGTATAGATCCAATTACCGTAGCCTGCTTCTGCGCCAACGTAAAGAAGAAAGCACAATACCATCACTGCAACTGGCAAGACCGGCAATGGCGTGGCTTTGTGTTCTTCTGGTGTAGCGCGCGCAGGCGGACTGGGCAAATTCCAAATGAACACTGCGATGGGCAATGCTGCGATCGCAAAAGACCAATACACCCAATAGATGTCATTGGTAGCTTTCATTACGTTGGCAACGATCAACGGTGCTACGAATGCTCCAACACCGAAGAAGGCATGCAGTCCGTTCATGAAGGGACCGACGGTTTCGTTGTGAACCCAAAGTAATAACGTGTTACAGCCCACATCCAGTGCGCCTTTGGCAAGCCCCAGGATGAGAATAATGATCAAGAGCACGTTCAGCGATGTAACGACTGGCACCAGCGCAGTCACGATCCCAAGCAGGACGAGAATCCCAGCCATGAATTGATGCCCCGGGACTCGGTCGTAGATCCGCCCGCTGATGTAAGAGCCGACCAAATATCCGAAGGATCCGAAGAGGAAGATCGAGCTAATTTGCCCCAGCGTGCTGGAAGTGTGTTCAGAAAGTTTAAGGAGAGTGGGTCCCTCAGCTGAGATGGTGAGCCCGAGCAGGATAAAAGCCAGATAGTAGGCGCTGGTTGTGATTAGTTTTTGTTGGTTGGTATTCAAAGACATTTTGACTGTACCGGTTTTCTATAGAATGTAGATCAGTATACAAAGGGAAAGATCTTTTTTGAAGTATGTCGCCGCAGGGGCCAGACGCGTTTATATTTTTCAGCGTAAATTTTTTCCATGCTGCTTATGCGGTTGAGCATGCCAGCGATCAAGGGGATCATCAAAAACAGCCCAACCCATGACCGGAACAGCAGCGCAACCCCCAAACAATAAAAGACAATATACAAGAGGGCTGGATATCGAATCCAGTGAAAGGGACCTTCAAAAAGCAAAACAGGATCTTCGACCGCGCGATCTGCTTCACTGCGCAAGTGATTGACCCAGGTGAAGTTTGCCCAGATCGAAATACTCGTCCCGATCAAATAAATTCCCAACCCGATCCAACGCAACGCCGGGTTCTCTGCCCATGCCAGAATTCCGCGTCGATCACCAAATGCTGATAACACAAAGATCGTTTCGAACATATAAGCATGCCAGCGTCCCAGGTCGTAGCGATGTTCGGCTTCCGGATGTGGCGGTGTGATGTAGATCAGCCAGGCTGATACACCTGCAGATGCGAGCACCACAACAAAAAAACTTGCCCGCACCGGGTTGGATAAAAATCCCTTTAGGTCGCTCCCGCCCCAGGCGAGCAGCGGCAAACCTAAATAGATCCAACACACGCTTAGAAAGCGTCCTATCGCCGACCAGATTTTGCTCTTGAAAATTCGGTCCAACATTATGAATGTATCCTCAGCACCTTTGCGCCGCGAATTTTGCCTTGTTTCATTTCGAGCAGCGCCGTGTTTGCATCTTCAAGGCCGTACTCTTGAAATTCAGGCTTGATGTTCGCCTCTGCAGCCAGCTTTAAAAACTCACGTACGTCTGCACGGGTTACATTTGCCACACTCTTGATTTCTTTTTCCATCCACAACTGTGACGGATAATCTACTTTCATGAGGACTTCTTTATCAGCCTCTTCCTTGCGGATGGCGTTGATGACAAGTCGTCCACCGGGACTTAAAAACTTCAGCGCCTCATTCACTGGACCCCAAGCTGGTGTGGTGTCAATGACCGCATCCAACCCTGTGAGCGGACTCTCATCAATTGCGCCCGCCCAAGCTGCTCCCAGCGCTAAAGCAAATTCGCGTTCTTCAGGATTTCTGCTAAATACAAATATCTTTGAATTCGGGTATTTATGTTTTGCGATCTTCAACACCAAATGATTTGATCCGCCGAAACCCATCAAGCCCAGTGACTGTCCATCTTGGATGTTGCTCAAGCGCAACGAGCGATACCCAATTGCGCCCGCACATAACAACGGCGCGGCTTCCGAGTCCGTGAACGCATCCGGAATTGAATGGACAAACTCCGCGCGGACTTTCATGTACTCCGCGTAGCCACCGTTGATGTCACGCCCCGTCGCTTTGAAATCAGCGCAAAGGTTTTCATTGCCTGATAAACAATGCTGACAATGTCCGCAGGCTGAGGCGATCCATGCCACGCCAACTCTCATACCGGATTCCAAAGTCTCCTGACTTTGGAATCCACCATCCAACGTCGGGAGACGTCGGATTCCTTCAATAATCCCCACCACCTGATGCCCCAACACCACAGGCAACTGCGGAGGCGGCATGCGCCCTTCGATCTCATCCAGTTCCGTATGGCAGACTCCGCACCGTGTAACACGAATCAACACTTCACCGTCAGCGAGAGTCGGCTCGGGTACAGCGAGCAGGCGCAGGGGAGTCGGATGCGTTCTTAAGTCTGCAAGTGACTCTAGCAGCATGGCTTTCATTTTGGCGGCAGCATGAGCGTAAACTCCACGCCTTTCTTGATCCAGGCACTTAACTGCTTTTTGGTCTTGCATCCTTCAGGTTCCACCATGAGCCAGCCCTTCATCGGTTTGGGACCGTCTTTCATGGTGAAGATTTTGACGTGTACATGTTTAAGCAGTGTTTCGTATTCGTCAACGCTCACGCGCACGATCAAGTCTTCACCAAGGATGCCACATGCCATGTTGCCATGAATTAAAAAACCAACCCCGCCAAACATTTTCTTTTCAACAACAGGGATCCCATTCAACTCTGCCAGAATCCGTTCCGCCAATTTTAAGTTGTAAGCCATACAACTCCTCAATTGCTAAACGCTAATCGCTCACAGCTGACAGCTAATCACCCGTTCCAAACTGACGATCGCCTGCATCCCCAAGTCCGGGCACGATGTAGGCACGCTCATTGAGATGATCATCAATCGCGGCAATGTGGATCGGAATATCAGGGTGGGCAGTTTGCATGGCGTTGATGCCCTCTGGCGCAGCGATCAGACCCACGAACTTGATCTTTTTCACGCCCCATTTTTTCAGCACATCGGCTGTTGCGGTGGCAGAACCGCCCGTGGCGAGCATGGGGTCAAGGATCAAACATACAGAAACGGTTGGTTCGGTGGGTAGCTTGTTGTAGTATTCAACAGGTCGCAGGGTGTGTTCATCGCGATATAAACCGATGTGCCAGACTTCGGCAACCGGCATCAGTTCCCAGATGCCTTCGACCATGCCCAGACCTGCGCGCAGAATCGGGATGAGCCCGATCTTCTCTTGAAGTTCGACGCCGATCGTTTTTTCAAGGGGCGTTTCGAGTTCACGAGGAGTGGTGGCAAGATCGGCAGTAGCTTCATAAGCGAGTAACGCCGCGATCTCACGTACCAGTTCACGGAATTTCTTGGGTTCGGTTCTTTTGTCTCTTAAGCGGGAAAGTTTATGGGCAACGAGCGGGTGTTTGGATGGGTAGACATTGCTGGACATGAATTGCCTCCGAAATTAGGTTAACTGATTATACCCAGCGCGGTCACAAATTGCGGTTTTTTGGAAGCGGAAATGCGTAATTCGTGACCGTGGATATAGTCTGCGATGTGATTTTTGACACATGACTCGCGCATGTTGTTCTGGTATTCTTGAGGCAAGGAGCTATTATGAATGGAAATGATTTTATGAGTTGGATGTTGCGTTCGCCGCTGCATGGCATATTGAGCGACGGCATGCTGTTGATCACCGTGACGGGACGCAAGACGGGCAAGGAATTTTCATTTCCAGTTGGTTATTATCGCGAGAACGGTTATTTATGGGTGATCACCAGCCGTGACAGAACCTGGTGGAAGAATCTGCGCGGTGGGGCGAAAGTTTCTTTGTTGTTGAAGCGTAAACCTGCGACAGCGATCGCTGAACCCGACCTAGATGCGAAAGCTGTGGAGGCACGTATGTATGAATATGTCAAACATGTGCCGCAAGCCGCGAAGCCCTTGGGTATTCGTGTGGAAAATGGAAACGCCAACGCGGAAGATATTGCCCGGACCGCGAAAGATAGATTGTTTGTCAGGCTACAACTGACATCCCAATAAGTGTGGAAAGAATTTCCTCCCAGCGTGGAATTAACAACATGTGACCTTCGCCTTCGCAAAGGGTGAATTTGCAGTTGGGAATTTTATTTGCCATGTGGCGCGCCATCGCAACGGTGGTGGAATTGTCCGCGGTGCCGTGCCAGAGGTGGACAGGAACTTTGATTTCCTCCAGTGGAAAACCCCAAGGGCGAGTGATCAAACGGATATCCCACGCAAAGGCGAGCAGTCCATGCCGATACGCCTCCACGTCGCTCTGAATGCAGAGTTCTCGAATTTCTGGAATGTCAAATATGGCGTTATCCACATGTGGACGGGTCTCTTTATCACGATCGATCGCCTTGGTCGGGTCAGCAGCCGCTTCTCGAAAAATTTGTCTGGTGATTGCATATCCCACTGACCAGGGTAGATACTGCCCAAACTTGAACGCGAACCGATTCAAGGAAGTCATGTCATCGGTTGCGCCGGGGGCATCAACTGGACCTGCGCCTGCAATGACCCCGGCAGCTTTGACGCGTTGAGGTAGGGCATAGGCACAAGCCAGCGTGTGTGGTCCGCCGCCAGAGTGACCAACGACTGTGAACGTATCAAGCTTCAATGCATCAGCGAGGGAAGCGATATCTTGGGACCAGTCCAGTATGCGGCGATTGGGTTGGAAAGTTGAGTCGCCGTAGCCGGGACGTTCTGCGCAGATGAGGCGCACGCCCAAACGTTTTGTGACTTCGTCAGGTGGATGGAACAAGCGTGAACCGGGGCTACCGTGAATAAAGAATACCGGCTCTCCGTTTGGGTCACCGTATTCTGCGTATCCGAGCGTGCGACCGTCAGGCAATGTGTGTTTCATATTTTCCTCCTGCTTCATCTTACAACTTTACCTTTGCCTGTGTCAACTGCTGGGCTTCCTCCATCGCCTCTGCGCGGATCGTGATGGGGAATTTTCCGTTCAACGGACTCAGCCTCGCGCCAAGCACGGTCGGTTCATAGAATCCCCAACGAGCCAATCCGCGGACATTGCCGGTCAATGCCACCGCGTCTTTTAATTCATTGAGCGTGGCGATATCCCAGCCGCCGAATAATCCGTAGAAGAATATATAGAGTGGAAAACTTGGCAGAATTCCGATGAAGAAAATCAACACGCTGGTGATCTGGTCGCCTTTCCAGATGAAGTTACTCATAAGCGACAAGACCCCAAAGTGTGCGGCGCCAGCAAGCAATGGCGCGACCAATGATTGCCAAATATAAAATTTTTGTGGGTAGCAATATTTATGATTGACATAATAGGCTGTGATGCCCTTGGCAAATAATCCAACAAAATAGGCGATGATCAATGCGGTTACCTGAAAGCGTGCCAGCAGGATCCACGCCAACATCACGCGGATGATCTGTTCCCCAAAAACCAAAATGGATTTGAGATAGGGTTTATTCGAGCCGAGTTGCACATTATCGCCCACCCAGGAAGGGAATTGGACTGCGCCCCAGATTGTCAGCGGAATCACATAGATCGCGGCGCGCTGAAATTCCACGCCGGTTGAGCCGATGATAAATTTAGGTGCCACTGCCAGCAACACCGCGCCGATGAATGCGCTTGTCAAGGCATTGTATTTGTATGCCATCACGCTGTAATATTGACTCAGAATCCGCCTGCCGTTTGAGATCGCCTCAGAGATGGCAGGCATGACACCGTCATTCAGGGTTTGCGTCACATTGAAGGCGAAGATGAAGTTTTGTGCCAAGCCCCAGTTTCCCCAGATCTCGGCATAATTTATCAAGCGGGTTTGGGTGATGGCTATCTCTGTCGCCTGTCCGAATGACCAGGCTGCTGATCCGAGCATCTCGAATACGCCGAAGCGAAAACTGGTTTTTAGGATATCCCAATCGAAATGTGCCAGGAAAAGAATCCGGGCATTGAAACCGATACGCCGATACAACCATAATCCCCACAGGAATGTGATCAACTCTCCGGCATATGCCGCGATACCGAGTCCGAGCAATCCGCCGACTGCGCCGCCAAAGTTGGGATGCGACCGGCCCCATGCAAACATGAGGCTTACAAAGATCGGCTGCACTAACATGGGCATGATGACATTTACAGATATATCCAGCAGGCGTGAATAATCATTACGCTGGAAACCAGTGAAAGCATGCCGCATCACTTGATAGAAACCAGGGATCTGGATCAGCGCATGGATGATGATGCTCCACGCATATAACGCATACGCCGATTTCGGTGCATAGGTGCTTGCCAGCCCGATCACGATCGCAACTTGCACCGCACCGGAAAGTACCTGCCACCAAACGAAAACCTGCCCGTATTGGATGCCTTTCTTCGGGTCACTCACGCGGTATTGCGAAAGGTATTTGATGAAGGCAATGCTGGTGCCCATGTCAAAGAATTGCCATGCCAGATTGAAGAATTGTGTGACACGTCCCCAGATGCCCAAGGCTTCAGCGGAGGGCAAGATGTACGAAGGCAGAATCAGATTCTGATAGATGATGAGCGGGATGAAGAGCACGAGTCCGATGGCGAGGGCGACCAGAAATCCGCCCAGTGGACGGTGAAATCCGATATTTTCCCACTCTGTGTTTTGTTCTTTGGTTTCGAAGCGGGCATGATTCGAAACGATGTTATCCAATTCTTCGGGATGTTTCAGGCTGTAACGCCGCACCAAGATAAAAGCGGTAGTTGTAGTGATGAGCATCAAGCCCATCACGAGCCACAGCACGTTTCGTTCTGCGGCGTGGGGGACAGGGGAGGCTGGATAATCGGCAAATGACAGCGGTGTTTGCCCCGCGGCGCGGACGGTCAGATGATAGATCAAATAATTGAAATACGCCCACTCTTGAATTTGTGGATTGGCGTCGTTGAGAAATCCGTTGAAGACAAAGGTTTTCTCCCCGCGCGCTGACCAGAGCATCCATTCGTTGGTTTCGTAGGCAGTGACCAAAGGCTGCACGGAGGAGATCGGTGTTACCACATCGAAACGATCCCGCACTTGCGGCGCACCGTTCCAGATGATTTCTTTAAGCAATGGGTCATTCAGATTCTTGATGCCCGTCAAGCTGACGGCATTGGTTTCTTGCGTTAATTCAATTGGGATTTGTAAAACAGCGCTGACTTGTTCCTGTGAAATGGATTCGCCCAGGATTAAGACCAGTCCTGCACCTTCAGCCAGCCTTTGCGTGATGAGATCTGTCTGAGGAATATTTCCGTTGAGAAAAAATACATCCGCTTGTAGGGGATCGTCAACAAAGGTAAAAGTCCCTGCTGGTGCCAACCCTAGGGCAACACGAACATTACTTTTCGTATCGCCTGTATAGAAGATTCGGATAGCATCAGCCTGCGCAAGAGCGGGGGCTGCCAATGTCAATGTCAGAGCCAGAACAATTCCTACGATGATGAGTCTGCGCATGGAAATCTCCATGTTACTGAGGATGAAATACAGGTGATAGTTCCAAGCGTACTGGAAATTCGTTTGTAAAGCAAGTGCAAATTTGAGAAAATTGCCACAAATGAGTTAGAGGGGGTAAAATAAAGGTCGTATGGCGCGTCCCAGAAACGGTTGCTTACGGCGACCGTTTTGTGTGTCTATAATCGGTTATCAGTATCATATGTACATATGTACCCTTTGGGGATGCCTTAGAAGTTTTGTTGCCCTATCAATCCTATGAAGATCAAGCCTACTACTCAACCTCTCATCGAAATGCGCGACGTGGTGAAAATCTATTCCACCGCAGCCGGTGAATTCGACGCGCTCAAGGGCGTTAACATGCAAGTGGGCGCGGGCGAATTTGTCGGCGTTGTTGGCAAATCTGGCGCAGGTAAATCAACCCTGCTCAACATGATCACCGGCGTGGATAATCTCACCTCCGGCGAAGTGCTGGTGAATTCCAATGGCTCGGCTGTATCAGTTCATAAAATGAGCGAAGATGAAATCGCATTGTGGCGCGGAAAAACCATGGGGGTTGTCTTTCAATCGTTTCAGTTATTACCCATGCTGACGCTGGTCGAAAATATCACGCTGCCCATGGATCTATGTGGCAACTTCAACCCCAGGCACTCACGCGAACGCGCGCTTGAACTTCTGCGTCTCGTTGAGATCGAAGAGCATGCCGATAAACTCCCGGCATTCATCTCCGGTGGGCAACAACAACGCGTTGCGATTGCGCGGGCATTGGCGAATGATCCGCCCGTCTTGATCGCGGATGAGCCAACTGGCAGCCTTGATTCGGTTACCGCCGATCATATCTTTGATGTGTTCGAGCACCTTGTGTCCGATCAAGGCAAGACCATCGTGATGGTAACGCATGACCTCTCGCTGGGATCTCGCTTCTCGCGCACACTCCAGATCACAGATGGGGAACTGGACGCTTTACCTTCAGTGCGTGAGGTGAAGAAATGAACGCGCGCCAAACGAAGCAAAAACCCTTCGCTCGCACGCAGAGTAAGTCTGTTTCTGACCAACATACCATGACCTCCGCTGACGCCATGATCGATATGCACGGTATCGTCAAAACATTTAAGAATGCCGCGGGTGAGTTCACCGTGCTCAAAGGCGTTGACCTGACCATCAATCGCGGCGAGTTCGTCTCCATTGTGGGCAAATCGGGGAGTGGTAAGTCCACGCTGTTGAATATGATCACAGGCATTGACCATCCCACCGATGGGCGGGTGGTGATCGGCGGCACGGATATTTATTCCAACGTGACCGAGAGTCAGCGTTCGAAGTGGCGCGGACGCAATTTGGGGATCGTGTTTCAATTCTTTCAATTACTGC
>CAZMQE010000022.1:0-1665 GCA_964568115.1 uncultured Anaerolinea sp. | reverse complement strand
TGCTTGAGAATGTAATGCTCTCGATGGATTTCGCGGACATGTACGATTTTGATGAACGTCCCGCGCGCGCCATGGAAATGCTCAAGCTGGTGGGCTTGGAACAATTCGCGAATAAATTGCCGGTGCTGGTCTCTACCGGGCAACAACAACTCGCGGCGATCGCGCGCGCTCTGGCATGTGACCCGCCGTTGTTGGTCGCTGATGAGCCTACCGGTAATCTTGATACAAAATCTGCCAATACGATCATTGACCTGTTCGAAGAATTGGCTCGGCGCGGCAAGACGGTCGTGATGGTGACGCATGACCCATCACTGACGTCACGTACGACGCGTAATATCATCATCGCAGATGGCGAGTTGATCAACGAAACGGTGGCGAAGTCACTGCCGTGGCTCAGACATCGTCACATGATGGAGTTTACCAAGATCGCCACGACACAGATCTTCCCAGCCAAAGCCACGATCATGTCTCGTGATGAACATGTTGAGAATTTCTTCATGATCCACAAGGGTGAGGTGGAAGTGGTCCTGCAGGATCGTAAACAGACAGAGACGATCATTTCGCGTCTCAAGCCGGGTGAATTCTTTGGCGAAGTCGAATTGTTGCGCGGCGGCAAATCCATTGCGAATGTACGCGCCAGTGCAGAGGGTCCGGTTGAATTATTGACCATCAGGCGTGAAGATTTCAAACGGGTGATGGATCAATCGCCGATCACCGCTGAAGCGATCGGCAAGATCGTACAGCAAAAAGTGGATGCTCATCGGGCTGCAGATAGCAGATCGGACCGCAGTCTCTTTTCTTTGTTCCGTAAAAAACAATAAGAAACATAAAACCTATGAAACCACGTTGGCGAAAAGTACTTCACGATCTAATTGATAATAAGGGCCGCACTCTGTTGGTGGTTTTTTCCATTGCAGTCGGTGTGTTTTCCATTGGGGTGATCGCTGGGGCATATCAGATCATTTCGAATGACATGAGCGTGTCCTATGCGGCAAACATTCCCGCCAACATCGAAATGCGGATGGGGAACTTTGATGAAGATGTGTTGACATCGATCCACAATCAGCGCGGCGTGAAAGATGCGGAAGCCCGGCGTGTGTTCAACGTGCGTGTGCGTGTACCTGGCACCGAACAATGGACTACGCTCGACATGATCGCTTTCGAGAGCTTTGAAAAGAATGCAATCAATTTATTGACGCCTGTGGAAGGTGCGACTGAACCGAAAAAACGTGAACTGCTTTTGGAGCAGGATGCGCTTGACCATGTAGCTGTTGGAGTGGGTGGTTTGCTTGAATTCCAGCTTCCAGATGGCTCTACAAAAACATTGCCCGTCGTTGGTATTGTTCGAGATACGGCTGCAGGTGCGGGGGACTTCCTGGCTTCACCCTCTGGGTATATTACGATGGATACCCTGCAATATATGGGGCAGCCCAAGTTATTCAATCGTGGTTTGGTGACTGTTTCCGGCGATGGCGATGATATTTCCCATATCCGTGAAGTGGGGGCAGTGGTCAAAGATAAAATTGAGAAGAGTGGTTACGTTGTAGGTCGTTCACGCTTCTCGTTGACTCATGAACATCCGCTGGCAAGCACGGTCAATGCGGTCCTGGGTATCTTGATGGCGTTGGGAATTTTGATCGTGTTCCTCTCCAGTTCGTTGATCGC
>CAZMQE010000021.1:9359-22840 GCA_964568115.1 uncultured Anaerolinea sp. | reverse complement strand
ATTGACCCGCAATCCCTTGTGCGACAAAGGCTGTGCCCCAGATGATGGCAACCATGAAGAGTAGGAGATCGGCTTTGAGGCGCATGGGAATGAAAGGATGAGGGCTGAAGGCAGAAGGCAGAAGGATGAATAGGTATTGGGTGTGGGTTGCCCGGTGGTGGAAAATACTTTGGGCGGGCTCTGGTATTGGGGATTATCGCCGTGTGGGGACAATTTTACATGGGATATTCTCACACAGGTAGAGTGCCAGTAAATAAAAAACACCGCCTTCGGGTAAGGCGGTGAACGTACAGTGTGCTTATCTGTCGGGGTGGAGAGATTTGAACTCTCGACCTCACGGACCCGAACCGTGCGCTCTACCGGTCTGAGCCACACCCCGAGAGTCCCCTTTAGGGGAAAGCGTGCGAATTATACCATTGCAACTTGTTTTGGCAAGTTCATGGATTGAGCAAAACCACCTGGCTATAAACATAGAATCGTCCAGGCATGCGATCATCGCTTTGACGTATGATCAAACGGGCAGACATGGGTTCCGTTATCTTATAGGGGATGCTCGTTTCAAACAACTGCGGATTGATATCCTTGACATTGATAATACGCAAACCAACTGACTTGCCATCAGGACTGAGCAACTCCAGTACGACCGGTTGAATGCTAAACGGCCAGATATCCCCTTTGACGTTCAGGACGCCTCCGGAAACTGCTTCTTCGGCAACCGGGCTAAACAACAGAACAGGTTCAGATGGATTTCCCGGCGGGTTGATCTCATTCACACCAGAGGAAAGTAAAAGGACACGCACGGAGTTTAGCGCTTGTATTCTGCCCGATTCGTCCAAAGTGCTGATCGTAATCCGCCCCAGCTCTGCAGCAGCACGTATCTCAAATGTGATTTTCAGAGATAGCAGCGCCCCTTTGGTTCTCCTACCCAATAGCCGCACAGCACGCGATAACAGGCGACCATCTTCTCCGTAAAGATCAACTTGCACCTTTTCACTTTCACCAGCCACGACATTTGCAATCAGTTGGATTGGTGAAACCAATTTTGACATCGGGCCCGGTGACATGAATTGGACGGCACCTGCTGCATGCCAGGGAACGGGTGTAGGTGTTTCGGTGAACGTCAATCCGGGAGTTCGCAAAGGCAATGCAGTAGAAGTTGCTTCAAGGGTCTCAGTTGACCCGCTAATTGGTGTCGAGGCGACTGCAGTTTCAGTTCCAAAGACGTTCGCAGCTCCAGCCGTCAACGCGATGACAGTCGGTAAGTATTCAGGAGGATAAGGCGTGGGGACAGGACTCGCTGCCGGTGCGGCACAGCCAGCTACAAGTCCAAGAAGAGATGCGAGGATGATCCAGTTTCGTTTCATGCGTGTGCTATTCACCAACAAGTCCAACAGGTCTGATAAGACTTGTTGGACTTGTAACGTCTGCGAGTCTGCGTTAAATTTTATAGTCCGTAGATCTCGCTGTATTTCTTGGTTAGATAACGAACATAGGGTTCGGGTGTAATCTTCGAACCCGTGACCATATGGACAAGGTCTTGCGGATCGTATTTATGTCCGTGAACGTGCACCTTCGTGCGTAGCCAACCAAGCAATTCGCTGAAGTTGCCCAGCCGAATCTGGTCGTCGAGATCGCGAATATCCTTATTGATCTTCTCCCATAACTGCGCAGAGACGAGATTGCCCAGTGCATATGTGGAGAAATAACCGATCGAACCATACGACCAATGGACATCCTGCAAGACACCCATGGCATCGTTGGGCGGTGTGATGCCAAAATATTCCTGCATCTTGGCGTTCCAGATCTCTGGCAAGTCCTTGATGGCGATGGATCCCTCCACCATACCGATCTCCAATTCAAGACGCAGCATGATGTGTAGATTATAGGTGGCTTCATCGGCGTTGACGCGGATGAACGAAGGTTCAACTTTGTTGATGGCTTTATAGAAGGACTTGAGGCTTACGCCATCCAATTGGGAAGGGAAGGTCTTCTTGAGCTTTGGATAGAAATGCTCCCAGAAAGGTAATGACCGCCCAACAAGATTTTCCCACATGCGAGATTGCGATTCATGGACCGCCAATGAGGTTCCGTTAGCGAGCGGCGTGCGCTCGTAAGCAGGATTGACGCCCTGTTCATACATGGCATGCCCTGATTCGTGGAAGGTGCTAAACAAGGTCGCCATCGGGTTATCGGCTTCAAAGCGCGTGGTGATGCGCACATCGTTCACGTTGAAAGAAGTCTCGAATGGATGCGGCGCCTTATCCTGCCGACCACGGTTCCAGTCATAGCCATATTGCGTGATGACATTCACGCCAAAATCCCACAATTTCTTTTCGTTGTATTTCTTGTGCAGGAAATCATCTTTGACCTGCTTAGTCGCAGCGATGGCTTTGATCAGCTTAACCTGTTTGGGGCGTAAGCCATCAAAGATCGCCTTCACTTCAGCGGTCTTCATGCCGGGTTCGTAATCATCCAGCAAGGTATCATAAGGGTGATCGGCAGGCGGAAAGAATGAAACATATTTCTTGACCAGCTCCACATTTTTTTCGAGATGCGGCAGGAAGATCGAGAAATCCGATTTCCGGCGTGCATCCACCCAGGCTTCAAATGCCTTTGTGGAAACAATGGCTTGCTCTGCCACAAATTCAGCAGGCACACGGACGGCTTTATCGTAATTACGCGCCGCCACACGGATCATTGCAGCGTCATCGGAATCGCCGTCTGCGTATTCCTGCTTCAAATCATCGAGCAGCTTGCCGATTTCATCCGCTGTAAACTTTTCTTGTGCGATCTTGCCCAGCGTGGCAAGCTGTTGACCACGCCCTTCTGATCCACCCGGCGGCATGTTCACTTGTTGATCCCAACTCAACACAGACGCGGCTTTATTGAGGTCAGAAACTTCGCCAAGCAATTCTTTCAACTTACTCAGTTTTTCACTCATGGGATTCTCCTATCGAATGTCATTGCGAGGAGTGCACTTGTTTTTCACGACGAAGCAATCTCCAACTCAAGAGAAGATTGCTTCGGGCAGAAGAACACTGCCCTCGCAATGACATGAAAGTTAATTGACCTTCCAGCGTAACGGTTTGCTTTCTAAAGCGGATAAGACTTCGGCGGCGATATCTTCAGAAGCGCGAGACTGGGCTTCCACGGTTTGCGCGCCAACATGCGGAGTCGCGATCACACGCGGATGTGAAACTGCTTCTGTTAAACCGGGCGGCTCCACGCTGAAAACGTCCAACGCGGCTCCGGCAACTTTTCCGCTGTTCAAAGCTTTCACCAGTTCGGCTTCATCAATGATGCCACCGCGCGCTGCGCAGACAATACGCACGCCGTCTTTCATCTCAGCGAAAGCCTGTGCACCCATCATGTCACGGGTTTGCACGGTGAGCGGCAAATGCAGGGAAATGAAATCAGACCACGCATAGAGGTCTTGAATTGAAACGGGTTCTGCGCCGCGTTGTTTGATGATGTCTTCCGAGATCAACGGGTCGTAGGCAATGACGTTCATGCCAAAGACCGCTGCGCGTTTACCGACTTCCACGCCGATGCGACCGTAGCCAATGATGCCGAGCGTTTTGCCGTTCAACTCCACACCTTCAAGTTCCTTCTTGAGCCACTTCCCTTGTTTCATGCCTGCATCGGCGCGCGGAATTTCACGCGCAAGCGCCAGCAGCATACCAAAGGTCAATTCGGCAACAGCGATCGAAGTAGACATGGGCGCATTGACGACGGTAATGTTATGCTTTTTCGCAGCTTCGAGGTCAATGTTATCCACGCCGACACCGGCGCGTCCGATCACTTTCAGCTTGGACGCGGCTTCCATAACGGCAGCAGTTACCTTGGTCCGACCGCGAACGATGAGTCCGTCATAATCGGGGATCGCTTTCAGCAAGTCGTCCGCTGAAATGTTATTGCGGTCATCCACCTGGGCAGAGGCACGCAAAATGGACTGTCCGGTTTCGTCCAGTCCGTCTGTGATGAGAATTTTATAGTTTGTCATGGGGATATTTTAACCGATTAGGGGCGGGATTGCCCCGCCCCTAAAATTTTATTCGTATCTTAATGCTTCTACTGGTTCCAAACTCGCCGCACGATTGGCAGGATATATTCCGAAGAAAAGACCTACCGCCGCAGAAAAGATCGTGGCAAGGAGAATGGCATCCGTACCTACAATGGGCGTAAAGGCTGTTTCATTTGCTGCGGCAATTTGCCCCACAATAAACGATATCAGCCAGCCAAGGATGATTCCTATAATACCGCCGATCAGACTCAATAACGACGACTCTGTTAGAAATTGAATCAAAATATCACGGCGGCGCGCGCCTAGCGCTTTGCGCAAACCGATTTCACGCGTGCGTTCAGTAACAGATACCAGCATGATATTCATAATACCGATACCACCAACCAATAGTGAGATACCAGCAATGCCGCCTAGGAAGACCGTCAGAATACCTGTAATCGATTGGAAGGTTGATAACAAATCTTGTTGTGTGAAGACTGTGAAATCATCTGCCCCAACCGGAGTACGATGGCGGCTGCGCAAGATCGTAGCGATCTCTTCAGATGCCTGCTTTACTACATCACCACTTACAGCTTGCACAAAAATAACATCGACACGGTCATTGGTGCTGCGCCGGATGAGACGCGCTTGAGCAGTTGTAAACGGTACGATCACCTGATTATCTTCGCTGCCGAAGGCACCGCCACCCTTGGTCTCCAAGACACCGATCACACGGAATGGCTGCCCCTCGATGCGAATGGTTTCACCAGTTACGCCGTCGGCATGACCGAACAAGGCTGTAGCGACTTCGGAGCCGATCAAGACGACAGAAGCACGACCTAACATGTGTTCTTCGGTAATGAATTCGCCTTCAGCCAAATTCATGTTGCGCACCTGAAAATACTCAGGCGTCACGCCAAAAAGCTGGGGTGAGGTCTGTTCGCCGCCAAATGAAACTACACCGTTACCTTGCAAGGCAGGTGCAACCGCTTGAACAGACGGTGCGGAAAATTGGTCGCGTAATGCATCCGCATCGCCTAGAGTTAATGGCTTTGGGTTGCGGACATTATCACCGGGGTCACCACGAAAAACGAACAACAGATTTGTACCGATTCCGCTAATAGAGCCCGTAATGGACGCCTGCGCGCCTTGTCCGACTGCCAACATGGCAATGACAGCCGCCACACCGATGACGATGCCGAGTACGGTCAGACCAGACCGGAGCTTGTTTCCGCTTAGGGATTCAAGCGCCTCAATGAAAGCTTGTAACAACGTCATGAGGCACCATCCAATAACCCATCACGTAAACGTATGACACGCTGGGTCTGTTCGGCAATCGTTGGGTCATGTGTGACGATGATCAACGTAGTGCCGCTGTCTTTGTTTAAATTCAAAAGGAGATTCATGATCTCTTTGCCGACCTTTGAGTCAAGATTACCAGTGGGTTCGTCAGCCATGAGAATGGCGGGGTTGTTGACGATGGCACGCGCGATCGCAACACGCTGCTGTTGTCCGCCTGAAAGTTCATAGGGTCGATGGGTCATGCGGTCACCCAAGCCAACTGCCTTCAAGGCTTCGATGGCGCGTTCGCGGCGTCCCTCTGGCTTGCCTGAATAACGCAAGGGCAATTCAACATTGGTAATGGCGGTCTGACGTGAAAGCAAGTTAAAACTCTGAAAGACAAAACCAACCTTGCGGTTGCGAATACTTGCAAGCTGATCGTCATTCAAAGACGCCACGGGTTCGCCGTCCAAAATATATTCGCCCGAGCTCGGACGATCCAGACAGCCCAATGTATTCATGAGCGTGGATTTACCCGAACCTGAAGGTCCCATGATGGAAACGATCTCGCCGCGTTTGATCGTGAACGAAACGCCGCGCAATGCTTCCACCAATACTTCGCCCATTTGATAATTCTTTCGAATATCGTGGGCTTCAATTACATTAGACATGGTTACCCACCAAATCCGCCGCCAGGTCCGCCGCCCCCGGGACCAAATTCAGTCGGCGGATTCAAGATGATGACATCGCCCTCTTTAATATCACCACCGGCAATAACACTCATCGAATCAGACGATGGTCCAAGCCTGATCTCTGTTTTCACGGGTTGACCATCAACAAGCAGATAGACCACACGCACGCCATCCGAAAGGCGGACCGCGCGATTGGGAACGAGGATCTCATCCTTGATCTCATTTACCACGATATTCACTGCAGCGGTCATACCGGGCTTGACGAACGCATCAGAGTCAGTCAATTTGACAGTAACCTTGAAGCTCACCACACCTTGAACCGATGTACCTGCCTGCGCAACCTCAGCAACTACTCCATTGTAAGGAGTGTCCTTCTCCAGGATGGCATCGAAACTAAGCGTAACTGGCTGCCCGACTGCAACACTGTTAATGTCCACTTCCGAGACATCCACATCTACATATAAACTGGAGAGATCGTCCAAACGAAAAGCTTTCACACTGGCATTGACTTGATCGCCGATCAAGGGATAAGCCTCAGTCACAATGCCAGGAAAAGGCGCAATGACACGCGCCAGGTTGAGGGTCGCTTGAGCCGCATCCACTCGTGCCTGAGCGGAGGCGATCTCAACAATATTTCCAGCTTTCAAACGATCATATGTGCGCTGGGCGTCAGCCTCCTGCGCCAAAGCGACAGAAAGCGCAGCGCGATACTTCGCTGCATCCAACTCATCTGGAGTACCCAAATACCAGTCTATAACAGCTTGTTTTTGATCACGGGCGGTACGCGCATTGATCAGATTTAACTCAGCCTGTGCCTTATCCGCATCACCCTTGGGGCGATCTTTAAATAACTTGAAAAAATCTTCTGCCCTGGATACATTCCTTTTTGCCAGAACAAGTTCATCCTGGGCTTGTTTAAGCATGTCATCCGAATAGCGCCGGTAATCCAGCTTGGTTACATTTTTCTGGGCATCTTCGACTGCTTGTTTGGCATTCGCAAGATCTTGTTCAGCCTTTGCAAGTGCGGCATTTGAGTTAAGTAAATTATCAAGAGTTGTTTGCGCATTCGCCAGATCAGCTTCCGCCAGGATGATACTTTGCGGCAACGAGGTCTTCTTTAAATACGCCATAACAAAATTGCTCGGCACATTATCGCCCACCTTCACGTTGACTGTGTCCACGGTGCCAGTGGATTGCCAGGTCAGCACCGCCGTCTGTTTGGCGCGCACAGTGCCCGTAGCGCCGATCGTAGCCACCAAATTACCGCGTTCGATTTTCACTGTTTGATATTGACTGGCAGTATCTGTACGGCTTCTCTGCATATATACATAAGCAGAGACACCAATAATAACCACTAGCAAAACAATCAATACACCCCTATATTTTTTCAAAAAAGCACCCATGGATCCTCCATATAAATTTCATTGAAAGCAACAAAAATTTTACACCACAAACATGAATTGACTATGAATATTTATAGCTCGGCTTATAAAAATCTAACACGTCAATAAATGTGACGATTGTCGTCCAGTTTGGTGACATTTAAGCCTGTGGACAACATTTATGTTTGGGTATCATCATACTGAAATCTATGTTGATACCGCTTCGGAGGAATTCATGCAGTTTATACCCAGCGAGAACCTGACCATTGATCGCAAAGCCCGCGCCAATATGCCATTCTATGACCTGGACCTGCGACCTCCCGACCTGCGCACCTGTGATTTTGAAGATGTAGTCATAGATTTCAGCCCCGAGCGCGCAATGGCGGAAGCGGCACGCTGTATCCACTGCCCCGACCCTGCGCCCTGCATGGTGGCTTGCCCCACGCACAACGATATACCTTCTGCCATGTGGCTGATCGAACAGGGGCGCTTCTCTGACGCGTCTGACCTGTACCATCGTACCAGTTCCCTACCTGAAATTTGCGGGCGGGTTTGCCCGCATGAGGCACTGTGTCAGGGTTCATGCGTTCTCAACAAACAACAAACTCCAGTTCTCTGTGGCGAATTGGAGACCTTTACCGTAGATTACAAACGCCGCCATGAAGGACGCGTCATCCCGATCGGGCAGCCAACCGGGAAACGCGTTGCCGTGATCGGAGCCGGTCCTGCTGGGTTGGGGTGCGCCGATCAACTCATCCAAAGCGGACACGAGGTCACCATCTTTGAATCCAAACCTGCGCCGGGCGGTCTGTTGGTATACGGTATCCCCAATTTCAAACTCCCCAAAGATGTGTGGCTGGAAAAGTGGGGAGAATTCGAACGTGCAGGCGTTAAATTCGTCGGCGATACCTACATTGGGAAAAACAAAACCATCGATGATCTATTCAACGAAGGCTTTGATGCGGTTTTCATTGGGGTAGGTTCCGAGATTGATGCAAAAATGGAAGATACCCCAGGAACAGACCTACCCGGAGTCTACGAAGCGACGGATTTCCTCATCCGTGGCAACGTGAGTCCTGACCTGCTTCCTGCTGATATGAACAAGCCGCTCGAAATCGGCAAACGGGTTGTAGTCATCGGCGGAGGTGATACCGCGTCAGATTGCTTGCGTACATCGTTGAGACTTGGCGCTGAAGAAGTGACCTGTCTTTATCGTCGTACGGAAAAAGAAATGCCCGGCGGTAAAAAAGATCGCAAGTTCGCCAGAGAGGAAGGCGCCAAGTATCGCTTCCTCACCCAGCCTGTGAAATTCATCGCGGGCGAAAACGGCAAACTTGCCGCAGTCGAATGTCTTGAAATGAAACTGGGCGAACCAGACGCCAAGGGACGGCGTAAACCCGTCGCAATAGAAGGCTCGAATTTCAGTGTAGCTTGCGATACCGCCGTGCTCGCCTTGGGCTACTGGCCCGATCCCATCATCGGCAAGACAACTCCAAATCTTGAAATCCATGATTGGGGTCTAGTGACAGCCGATAAAAAGACCGGCGCCACCTCCCGCCCCGGCGTCTTCTCTGGCGGCGATTGCGTTACAGGACCTGACCTGGTCGTCACGGCAATGGTCGGCGGCCGCAAAGCCGCCTGGGCGATCAACGAGTATCTGAAAACCAAATAAGACCACACCACCAAAATCATATAATACCCACGGTCACAAATTGTGCATTTCCGCTTCTAAAAAAGGCGCAATTTGTGACCGAGTGCGGTATAACGCCCCATTGGGTTCATGCCTAATGGGGCGTTAATTGTTTATGAGTATAATCACCGCATGTATAGAACCTTATGGGTGTTTGATAAAGTCATTTCCCTTCTCATTCTGGCTGTTGTCGTCACAGGCGATCTGCCGCGTCTCACCGCTCAAACCGACCAGGTGCGTAGTTACACCCGCGCGATCGAGTTCGATTACCCCACCTGGGTGTGGAACGCCTTCTGGAGCAAAGTAGATCAAAGCACCATCAACGCGCCGTATGCCTTTGAGCGCGGCTCAAATAAGCAAATCGTTTTTGAATATTTACGCACCACCGATCAACTCAATCAAACTGAATTTCAAATCGAGAAAATTTTTGCCGACCCAAACATTATAGATAAAGCCTCAACCAGCGCCTACCTGCGCGCTCAACGCGATCAATTGACCGCAAGGCAGGCATCTCTCGCCCCTTTTGCAGAATCGATTTTACAAAGCCAGGTCAACAGCGCGCTTGCAGAACTTGGTCTCACAACCGGCGGACAAACCATCCCACCGCTGCTCTATCGTAGTTCACCCACGCCACTTGCTTTGATCGTCTCCCCCCGCGATCACATTGAACAAACCACCAACATCTCCATTCTGCCATCCATCACCCTCGACCAACAGATCAAACTAGAAGATGACGTAGCCAAATCGCTCAACGTCTCAACACTCATCGTCCCCATCGGCGGCATCGGCGTTTACCCCACCATGGTCATGGAAACCACCGACCTGCCCTGGATGCTCACCGTCATCGCCCACGAATGGACTCACAACTATCTCAACCTTCGCCCGCTGGGACTCAATTACAGCACCACGCCCGAACTCCGCACTATGAACGAGACCACCGCCAGTATCAGCGGCGACGAAGTGGGACTACTCGTCCTGAAAAAATATTATCCTGAATTGCTCGCCTCTTCTCCGACGTTGAGCCTGCTTCAATCCAACATAGCTTATCGCCCCTCCAACAGACTCGCTGACACAACCCCGTTCGATTACCGCGCCGAGATGCACACTACCCGTGTCAAAGCAGACGAACTCCTTGCCCAAGGCAAGATCGAAGAAGCCGAAAAATATATGGAACAACGCCGCCTGCTCTTCTGGGAAAATGGATATCTGATCCGCAAACTTAATCAAGCCTTCTTTGCATTTCACGGCGCGTATGCCGATGTCCCCGGTGGCGCAGCCGGCGAAGATCCGGTCGGTCCCGCCGTCCGTGCTTTGCGCGAACAAAGTGATTCTCTCGCCGATTTCATCAACACCATCGGCTGGATGACATCCTTTGACCAACTCCAAAAAGCAATCCAACCCTAAGCACTCATGCAGATACTTAAACCAACCAAACTTCTTTCTTCTTTTCTCTTTCTTTTGCTCTTCATATCCGCTTGCTCAACGCCAAACACTCCAACCCCTGACCCAAACTTCGTCTTCCCCACAAACATCATCGTCCCTACGCAACCGGCATGTACCACCCTATACGCCGAACCTACCCCAGGATCTGACACCCCGTCCATCTTCTCGCCGATCACCTCAGCCGATCACACCCGCGGGCCGGCAGATGCAGCCGTCACCATTTTAGATTACAGTGATTATCAAGATCCGCGTTCTGGTGAATTGGCTAAAGCCACTAAACAATTATTCGAAGAAAATCCAAATGATATTCGCCTTGTGACCCGGCCATTCCCGGTCTTCGTGGTCAATGACAAAGCGACCTATGCTGCGCTGGCTGCAGAAGCCGCGGCAGAACAGGGCAAATTCTGGGAAATGAATGACCTGTTGTTCGCGCAACAAGCCGACTGGGTCAATCTGTCAGTGGATGATTTCAAACAATGGATCATGACTCAGGTCCGGGCGATGGGAATGGACGCGGAGAAATTCATATCCGATTATGCGCGCGAAGATATCATCGCCAAAGTCCAAAAAGCCTGGGATGATGGTCAAAAGATCAGCCTGCCCGGCACGCCCATCCTTGTTATCAACAGTGATCTATATCAGGGACCTCGCGATTACACCAGCCTGAACGATATTGCGCATTTGATCATTCTTGGCAAACGTCAATACAAAACTTGCCCAGCGTTCACCATAAAAACAAATGCACAATACATCGCTACACTCCACACCGAAAAAGGTGATGTGACAATTGAACTCTTTGCCGATAAAGCGCCAGTCACTGTCAATTCGTTTATCTTTCTCGCGCAAAATGGTTGGTACGATAACAACACTTTTCATCGCGTCATCCCCACGCTCTTTGCGCAAACCGGCGACCCGAGCGGGACTGGTAGAGGCAATCCTGGCTATTATTTGATTACCGAAATTCTTCCTACCCTAACATTCAACAGTCCTGGCATGGTCGCCATGGTCAACTCAGGACCCGACACCAGCGGCGGACAGTTCTTCATCACCTACGCACCTGCCACCCAATTCGATGGCAAATATACGATCTTCGGACGAGTCCTCACCGGCATGGAGGTTCTTCAATCCTTAACTCCGCGCGATGCCCAACCCGGTGTCAACACCCCGCCTGGTGATAAGCTAATTAATATTACGGTCATAGAAAAATAAAGATCTTCCCGTCATTGCGAGCGACCGTAGGGAGCGAAGCAATCCCCTACATCAAATTAAGGGTTTCTTCAGTCGCTATCGCTCCATCACAATGACGATAAACTTCAGCATGGCTATGGTAAGATAATTCAATGTCCTTCAAACTCCACACCTCCATCGCGCGCGACGGCGACCTTGCCCAACTGGTCGGCTTGCGTCACAAACACTTCATCATCCGCTTACAAGCGGGCGGAAAATTCGAATCGCATCGCGGCATCCTGCAGCATGACGACCTCATCGGCAAGACTTGGGGCACACAAGTCTTCAGCCACAACGGTTCACCCTTCTTTTTACTCCAGCCCTCGCTCTCAGACCTGCTCATTGACTTGCCGCGCACCACACAAATTCTTTACCCCAAGGATATCGGCTTCATTCTCGTCACCATGGGCGTGGGACCCGGTCACACCGTCATGGAAGCGGGCACCGGCTCCGGCTCAATGACCACCGCGCTCGCGTATGCCGTTGGGGATCAGGGACGTGTCATCTCCTATGAAGTCAAACCGGACAATCAAAACCTCGCGCGCAAAAACCTCACCCGCTTCGGACTCGAATCACGCGTGGACTTCAAACTGCGCAACATTGAACAAGGCTTGGACGAAACTGACGCCGACTCATTCTTCCTTGATCTACCGAATCCGTATGACTACACCGCCCAGGTTCGTGCTGCGTTAAAGCCCGGTGGATTCTTATGTTGCCTGCTCCCCACCTTCAATCAAGTGGAAAAAACTTTATATTCCCTGCGCCGCGAAAGATTTGCTTTCATCAATGTCTGTGAGATCTTATTGCGATTTTTCCAACCCGAACCATCAAAACTCCGCCCCACTGATCGTATGGTCGCGCACACAGGTTTCTTGGTGTTTGCCAGACGTATCGAACCCAGTGAAGACCCGCGCGGAAAAGACTTGATCGAGGAAATTGGCGCACAGGTCAATGATATTTAATGCATTGGCGAATCTAGAGTAAGCAAGATTCTCTGCCATTGTTTAATTCTTAATTTATTTATCACACAAGGAGCGTCCCATGCGCCGTACATTCCGTAGACATATCCGCAAAACACTTGCCAATGAAGTTTCACCGATTTTACAAGAAGCTAACTTTGTATTCAGCAAAGGCGAATATGGACGCGCCGCCGAGCTCTTTGAACGCATTGCCGAGGGCGCCGATGCCCGCGGCGGACCACGCGCACCGCTCTTTCTGTTGCAAGCCGGTCGCGCCCGTCTCTTTGCTGGGCAGACCAAACTAGCCATGCCCTCCCTCAAACGCGGACTCGAACTGCTAGCTGAACGCCAACAATATCAACGCTTGCAGGATGCCGGTCAGCGTGTGATCGCTGAACTTACCGCACGCGGACTCAGCAGCGAAGTCACTGACATTGAAATCTTACTCAAGACCCATTTACCAGCCAAAGACACGTTTGAAAAACCAGTCACTTCAACGAAAAAAACGATCCTGCCAACGCATTGTCCTTCCTGTGGCGCGGCAGTAAAACCCGACGAAGTGGAATGGCTCGATGAGATCACTGCCGAATGTGGCTATTGTGGAAGTCCAGTTCGTGAAGAGTAATCGTCTCGTCATTGCGAGGAGCGCTCGTTGCGACGAAGCAATCCCCAACCTGTGACGGAGATTGCTCACCTGCACTTGCGTTAGGTGCAAGTGTCGGGCTATCGCCCGCCCTCGCAATGACATAAACATGATCTTTCTTCTTTCCCTCTTTCTTCGTATCCGCTTATTCTTTAGACCTC
>CAZMQE010000021.1:0-9259 GCA_964568115.1 uncultured Anaerolinea sp. | reverse complement strand
AACATGATCTTTCTTCTTTCCCTCTTTCTTCGTATCCGCTTATTCTTTAGACCTCGCACCCAAACCATGCCCATCCAACTCACAGAAGCTTTCATCTCTGAGCAATTACAGGAAGCCATCAAAACTGCCGGACCATCCTCCGATGGCTACGCAGAGATCGAACTGACCGATGAAACCCGCCTGAAATGCGCGGCAGTACTTGTCCCATTGGTGTGGCATGACAATGAATGGCATCTGCTTTTCACACGCCGCACCGATAAAGTCGAATCGCACAAGGGACAAGTCTCCTTCCCCGGCGGCGCCTGTGACGAAGGCGAGACCACACCCGAACAAACTGCCTTACGCGAAGCCGAAGAAGAAGTTGGCATTAACCCCAAGCAGGTCAAAGTGCTGGGCAGGCTTGCCAACCTAATTACCATTTCACACTTTCGCGTTACACCGGTGGTAGGCGTCATTCAATGGCCCGCGGTCTTTCGCGTGGGCGAACATGAAGTGGCGCGCGTGTTCACGATTCCGCTCGGGTGGCTGGCAAACCCCTCGAACCGGTGGCAATTTGAAGTCCAGGGCAGGAAGCGGAGTCTCATCGCGTATCATCCCTATGACGGCGAATTGCTCTGGGGCGCCACGGCACGCATGACCGTCGATTTTCTAAAAGTGTTGGGGTATTGATTACTCGCTTGTTCAGGGGCTAAGCCCCTGAACAAGCATAACGAAAAATGGACACAGCGTTTGCTGTGTCCATTTTTCGTTTCGATATCAACAAGAAGATTATTTCTTCTTCTTGTCGTCGGCTTCGTCTTCTTTCTTGCCGCGTTCGACAGCCAATTCGGGCTCGGTTGCACCTGGAGTTGCACCAGCTGCAGCACCCGCAACGGCTTCCTCTTCGACCTTCGCGAAGGTCGCCACAACCACCATCGTATCAGGGTCAGCCAACAAGCGGACCTTGTCTGAAACCTGAACTTCTCGCACGCGGATACCTTCGCCAGGTTTCTTCATGGCGGAGATATCGATATCAATGCGCTCGGGCAAATCGGCAGGCAAACACTCAACTTCAAGTTCTTCAAGGTTGTGTACCAAAACCGCGTTGAAATCTTTCACCGCCAACGAAATGCCCACAAAGTGAACAGCCACACGTGTGCGTAACTTCTCGGTCAATGAAACCGCGAGGAAGTCTACATGCAGCAATTTGTTCTTAATGTAATCGCGTTGTTTTTCACGCACCAACGCCAGGTGTTCGGTGCCTTCCAAGTCGATCGTCACCAAACTGGATGCAGTGAGCTTAGCCAATGCGATCTGAGCACTATGCGCATCCAAATTAACATTGATCGGGTCAGTATGACGACCATAAATCACCGCGGGCAACTTACCTTCACGGCGCAATGCCTTCACCTGCTTGCCAACCACATCACGTTTGGTTGCTTGTAAAACGACTTTCTCCATCTTTAACTCCTTGAGCGCCTCTCACCTGCACATTCGACAGGTTACCTTCGCTCTATGAAATGATTTTCTGTAGCGGCGCACTTTGCACCGCACTACATTCAAAATTATTTGCGCCCGAACAAAGCCCGTCCGAGCATCAGCATCAAGCCAGCGAACAAGCCACCGACCAGTCCCGCCAGCAAGGCGCCGCGTGTATCGAGCACCGTGGTCACATTGCCCTGCACATTCCGTGCAAACAGGATACCTGTCCGTGCTTCATTCACATGGATTTCGCGCCCCGCCACGAAAACTGCCATCCCATGCTGGAGGTCTGCGCTTCCGGCTAAAACGACGCCTGTATACCCGCCCGCAGACATTTTCTCAGCCTGAACAAAGCCCACCGCGCTTTCCTCAACCGACGCTTCTTTCGCACTCAACATCCCGATCGCGGACTGATGAGCACTAAAACGGTCAGCCTTTACATTGCCAGCAGCGCTTTGCCGTAGTTCAACTTCCTGCGCAATGATATTCTCGGCATCCGCCTCGTGCATGCGTACCAATTCGGCATGGACCGTTTGAACGTCTGCATGAGAAATATTGGTCACTTGTGAAGAATCGATTTCGGGCAGTTCTTCAGGTTCAATCATAGCGGGCGAGATTTTACCACAAACCCTTCCAACGCTGGGTCAGGCGGCTCACTTGCCCTGTGGGTGCCGCCTGCATTATCAATCAGCAAGCTGATTGACTCCAGAAGGACGCTTTTCCTTCATCGCCTCCGCCACCCCATGGGACATCTCATCATCCCGCTCTTCCAACCGGGACACGATATTATGATAATCCTCATCGTTCCGGTTCTGACTGAGCTTGTAATTCGCCTCAATCCGGGTCGCTTCGATCTGAAAAGCGACAATTCCCTTCATTTCCTTCGCCACAAAATCTTGGGGAAGTGTCTCCAGCTTATATTGGTTTTCAGCCTCATGGCGCTTGATCAATTTGCTCAATAAGTTATAGGCTTCAGCATGGTCGGTCACGATCCGCGGACTTCCATAGACGTGCACTGCCTGATAATTCCACGTCGGCACGTTGACATGGTTGTACCAGGTCGGTGAAATATAGGTGTGTGGTCCCTGAAAAATCACCAACACTTCGGGGTTCTTCTCGAACGTCTTCCACAACGGATTCGCCTTCGACATATGCCCGTTGACGAAGAGTCGTTCACCATCTTCGACCACTTCCATTAGTAAATGGCTAGCAGTTGGCTTCTCACCGTCATAAGTTACCAGCGTGGCGAACTCATTTTGCTTGAGAAACTCCAGGATTTTTTCACGATCTTCTTCACGATAAAGTTTTGAGATATACATAAGACTCCATTGCTAAACAAGCCATTAGAATGGCATACATTATAATCATGCCATCCCATCTATTGGAAAATCCATGAAAAAATATCTCCTCTTTACAGTCTTCATCTCAGGTATGACCACGCTCGCCGCCGAACTCGCTGCTGGACGACTTATCGGCAACGTGTTCGGTACAAGCAACATCGTTTGGGCAAGTATTATTGGGCTCATCCTCATCTATCTCACACTTGGGTATTTCCTCGGCGGCAAATGGGCAGATGCCAACCCCACCGCGGGTGCCATGTATCGCGTGCTGGCATGGGGCGCTTTCACACTTGGACTCGTTCCTTTCATTGCGGGACCCGTTCTCAAGTCCGCGGCGACGGCGTTTGACACGTTACAAGTTGGCATCCTAGGCGCGTCTTTTATTGCCGTACTGGTTCTGTTTATTGTCCCCATCACCCTGCTTGGGACGATCTCCCCCTACGCCATCCGCTTAACTGTTGACGATACTTCACGCGCCGGGCAAATCTCCGGTCAGATCTACTCCATCTCGACCTTGGGCTCGTTCATCGGAACATTTTTGCCCACACTAGTCACCATCCCCGCGTTTGGAACGAAGAACACCTTTCTCATATTTAGCATGACCTTATTGATCGTCGCTTTGATCGGGCTGGCGCGCTTCGCGGAGAAAGGTCAATGGATTAAATATTTATGGATGCCTGTTGTTTTGATCGCGCTGGCTTTTCTCACAGCAAAACAATCTCTGAAAAGTAACGCTTCACTCATTTATGAAACCGAGTCTGCGTACAATTACATTGAGGTTGATAAGATCAATGGCTTCACCATTCTGCGTTTGAATGAAGGCCAGGGACAGCACTCCATTTATAGTCCCGATACACTGCAATACAACGGGCCATGGGATCAATTTCTCGTGAGCCCGTATTTTTATCCCAATCGCAAACCATCTGATATCAAACGCGTGGCGATCGTCGGTCTGGCGGCTGGGACGACCGCACGTCAAATGACCGCTGTTTACGGTGACATTCCCATCGACGGCTACGAGCTCGACCCCAAGATCGTTGAAGTAGGACAAAAATATTTCGGCATGACCATGTCTAATCTCAACATCATCATCGGCGATGGACGGTTGAATCTCGAACAAAGCGAATACAAATACGACATCATCGCCGTGGATGCGTATCGCCCGCCTTACATTCCTCCACACATGACGACTCAGGAATTCTTTCAGATCATCGCTTCACACCTAGCCGACGATGGCGTGCTGACGATCAATAGTGCCAGCGTCCCCGGCGACCGCCGTCTCATTAACGGACTCGCCACGACGATGGCAACGGTATTCCCTTCGATTTACACTGTGGATATCCCCGGCTCATTGAACACGATGATCTTCGCTACCAAACAGCCAACCATTCCAGAAAACTTCGCGATGAATCTTTTGAATCTCATGAATGACCCAAACGTTCATCCCTTATTGGTCTCCACCATGCAGGTGACGTTCACGAATCTCAAGACTGGCTATGAACCCACCACCGTTTTCACCGACGACCACGCTCCCATCGAATGGATCGTCAACGATATGGTGATCCGGTTTATCCTGGAGGGCGGCACCGAGTTTCTACAATAAACAGGTGACAGTCACTTTAAAAGTGACTGTCACCGAGTATGAGGGTAAAGAGAATTTTTCTCGAAACAGAATCAAACGTCCCCGAAGCATGAAGCGGCTTCGGGGACGTTATCGATTCATCCAATGTTATGGAATGTTCAACGTCTGACCAACTTTAATGTTATTGGGATCAGCAATATTGTTGAGAGAAGCGATCGCCGCGACTGTTGTCCCGTACTTTATCGCAATGTTATATAACGAGTCGCCTGGCTTCACGGTGTAGGTTTTTGGTCCGGTTGAAGCCCCACCTCCAGAAGTACCTCCGCTTTCAGCCGGGATCGAAACTGCGACCGGGATCGTCAACGCGTCGCCTGACTTCAAGAGTTGCGGGTTGGCAGTTACAAGTTCACGCACTGTCACACCGTATTTGTTGGCGACCGATTCAAATGAATCGCCAGCGACAACTGTGTGTTTTTGCGGCACCTTGGGAGTTTCGGTGATCATCTTGGCGCCCGCAAATTTATATAAGTCTTCCAGCGTGCCATTAAAAAGGTCCATGTCAACATTGGCATTAATGCCGTTGAGTCGTCCTTTTTCACTGTATTGCCAGATCGTCCAATTGAACCAGCCCTTTGGAAGAGACGGCTGCATACCTTCAACATACTGATCGGGATATTGTGCCAGCCAGAGGGGATAATCTTTCGCCCACGCAGGAGGTCCTCCACCAGCTTCAGATAGATAATCCTTTAGGAAATAAAAGCCGGAGTAGATAATCGGTTTTTTACCAAAGGCAGCTTCAACTCGATCAAGCCAAGCCTTGACCGCAGGAATGATCTTTTCCTTCTTCACATTATCATGCGTTTCAAGGTCAAGCACGGGCGGGAATTCGCCATCATCCTTCAACGTGCGGACGTAATTAATATAATTATCAGCCTGCTTTTTAACATCCACGTTACAACGGAAGAAATGATAAGCGCCACGTAACAAACCAGCAGATTTTGCGCCAAGCCAATTGTTGACCAGAGATGGATCGCGATATCCGTCGCCTTCTGTGGCTTTCGAGACGACAAAGCGCTGCCCAGTGGCGCGCACCTTGGGCCAGTCAATGCCAGCATTCCAATACGAAACATCAATTCCCGGTACTGTTGCCATACTTTTCTCCTTTGATGAAATTTTGGACAGTGAACATCATAATAAGATTAGCACAAATCGCTTGCAAAAGCAATAACTTTCTAAAGCTCTACAATTAATCTATATCTACCCTTGCACTACCGTTTATGGTATAAAAACCGTGTCCCTGCTGTGCTCGTGATGTTGCACTTTCCGTTTTGGGCCAACACCTTTTAAAAGGGTCTTTAACTCCATTAAAGAAATAACGCGATAGGCCTGAGCCAAGGCGGCGTTTCTGGGTAAGGACCCACCTGCGATAGCAGGTTCAAAACTCAGCAGCACACGGCATCGGCGGGGAATCGAAATTATTTGCTCTTGCGCGGGCTAAGCCCGCGCAAGAGCGTTTTTGTTATGGAGCCTGATGGATCGCCACTGCTGCACGCAGACCAGATTCAAACGCCCCTTGAATCCAGGCATGATGCAGTGAGGTATGTTCCCCAGCAAAATGGATGCGCCCTTCCGGTTTGACGATCTCTTCATGCAACAAGGTTTGCTGGCCGGGGTCAAACAAGGCGAACGCACCACCTGCAAATTCATCATCGTGCCACATCCAGGATGCACCTACTTCAAATTCCTTTGTAATTTGTGGGTGGATCTCCGCAACATCATCGAGCGCTTGGATGATGCGGTCATCCGGTTTCAACGACCCCCAGCGTTGTGCATCTTCAGACCAAGTATAGCTTGCCAGGATAATGCCACGCCCCGTTTCGCGTCCGTGATCGGGGTAATACAAGTTGCGGATCGGCAGATCTGTCAGCGTGCCGCCGCCAAAGATGCCATCATCTTCTTCCCAAAAACGCCGCTTACATTGAAATAGAATTTTCGCCGAGGCATCATAATGTAACTGACGAATCGCGCGTTGCTTGGCGCGTGTGAAGGGCTTGAGCACTTCCACGTGGCGCAACACGGGGAATGGAACCGTGATGATGGCGTAATTACCCGTTTCTGCGAATTTGCCCGCGGAGGTTTGATAATGAATGGTCACATCATCCGGTGATTGATCGATGGCGATCATCTTTGCACCAAAGCGGATGTTGTCTTTCAGTTCAGGGAGAAAAGCATGCGGCAGACGATCGGTCCCGCCCTGTATCTCAACCATGTTAGTATAGTAATTCCCTGAGTCTTCACGGAATAATTCAAGGAAGGATGAATTCATCACAGATTCTTGATTTGCAAGCAGACCGAACATTTCGATCATACCTTCAGACCAACCATTCAACTCCAGAAATTCACGCGTGGAATACTGGTCATATTGCACAACGATCTCATCCCAGGCTGCGTCGCCATTCTTTTCCAAATTATTGATCAACGGCTGAATAGCTGCCATATACATTTGTCCAGCCGTCTTCCCTCTTTCGTTTTCAGAAACATCAAAACCAAGTAACGACGGATCAGCAGCCGCTTCAGAAGCGCGAACTTTTTTGCCACCCATATAATAATATGCATTGGGATTATCCATCGTGAAGTCATTGGTCTTGAGCCCAAACTTCTCCACATATTCCATTGTCAACGTGTGCGCACGTGGAATACGCATCGCACCAACCTCTGCATACAAGCCCTCGGTGAATGGATCGCGTAGTGTGTAGACGCGTCCACCCACGCGTTGTTGAGCTTCGAGAATGATCGGGGTATGACCAGCTCGTTTGAGTTCGTACCCAGCCGCAAGTCCAGCCAGACCCGCGCCTACGATGATCACCTTCTTAGGTCTATCCGTGTTAAACTTTTTGGCAATCCCCAGTTTGACGATGTCAACATAATCCTGAATGGAATGTTCAGATCGCATACAGACCTCCGGGTATAAGATGACATATCTTATCCAAAATCAGGGCAAAATACAATCCTTCGAGAAGCTCAACACGAATCCCAATCGGGTGCTTGACGAAGCCGTGACTCACAGGTATAAAACATTGCTTATGAAAGAGCGCAAGAATCGGGTCGGCAGATGCGGGCTGTGTCCATAGAATAGGGCAAAAGGAGTAACTATGAACACAAACCTCAAACAACTTTCTGAAGACTACCTGCGCATCGAGCAGGCGATCACGTATCTTGAAAGTCATTACAAAGACCAGCCCAGCCTTGAAGAGGTTGCCGCAAATATTGGGTTGAGTGAATTTCATTTTCAGCGCCTATTCACACGTTGGGCTGGTGTTAGCCCGAAACGCTTTCTGCAATTTCTCACCAAAGAAGGCGCAAAAGATCTACTCAACCGTTCTGAGAATTTGCTCGATACCACACATCAAGTCGGACTCTCAAGTTTGGGCAGACTCCACGATCTCTTTGTGACAACGGAAGCGGTCTCGCCCGGTGAATATAAATCACGCGGCGAAGGTGTGACTATTCGGTATGGACTGCACGCTTCACCCTTCGGGAAATGTCTGATCGCTGTTACCGACAGAGGCATCTGCCACTTGGGCTTTGTCCAAGCGAGCGAAGGCAATGCCATCGACAATTTCGTCGCAGATTGGAAGAACGCACGGATGATCGAAGACCATAAGCACACCGCGCCGTTGACCGAGTCGGTTTTTGATGTGAGCTCTCGCGGCAAGTTAAATTTACACCTGCGCGGCACGAACTTCCAGTTGAAGGTGTGGGAAGCGTTGCTTAAAATCCCTGCAGGAACAGTGACGACCTACGAAGGTCTCGCCGAACGAATTGGTCAACCTACCGCATCTAGAGCCGTAGGCACTGCGGTTGGACATAACCCAATCGCGGTGTTAATCCCATGTCATCGCGTGATCCGCAAGATAGGTGAGTTTGGAAATTATCGTTACGGCGCGCCGCGCAAGAAGGCGTTGTTGGCAAGAGAATATTCTTACTCGGTAGTCGAGTAGCGACGAACGGAGTGAGGAGCATATCGAAACCACAATATAAGCAAAATGCGTCTGGTTACTTGTTGGTTTCGACTGCTTGCGCTCAACCAACAGATTACGAATAACAAAAGGAAATGAATGAAAACAAAACTTTGGACAGCGTTAATAGCGTTATATATTGTATGGGGTTCAACCTATCTGGCAATTCGCTTTGCAGTGGAGACCATGCCACCGTTCCTGCACGCCTCGATACGCTTCCTGATTTCGGGCGCGATCTTATATATTTGGCGGCTTGCAGCAGGTGACGCGAAACCGACTCTCAGCAACTGGAAATCTACTGCTATTGTTGGAACGTTCCTACTGCTTGGCGGTAATGGATTGGTTGGGCTCGCTGAAAAAAGTGTGCCATCTGGGATTGCGGCGTTGCTGATTACCACATCACCATTCTGGCTAACCTTATTCGAGTCGCTGCGCTCCGGAGGAAACAGACCTACCTGGTTATCCATTCTGGGACTGTTGATCGGGTTTAGCGGTGTGTTCCTTTTGATCGGTCCGTCCGAGATCATGGGAGCAGCGCATCAATTCGATAAGTTCGGCGTGACGCTCCTGTTGATCGCCCCGGTGCTCTGGTCGTTGGGATCGATCTACGCTCGTGGCGCGGACATGCCCAAGTCCACGTTGATGTCCACGGGTATGCAGATGTTGGTGGGCTCGGTCGCGCTGTTCATTGTCAGTGTGGTGACAGGCGAGTTGAACGGCTTCAGCTTTGGGCAAGTCTCGACGCGTTCCTGGTTGGGGCTCATCTATCTCATCACGTTCGGGTCGCTCGTTGGGTTCGTGTCCTATGGGTGGCTGTTGCATAATGCGCCAGTATCGCTGTTCTCGACCTATGCGTA
>CAZMQE010000020.1:4750-23163 GCA_964568115.1 uncultured Anaerolinea sp. | reverse complement strand
AGGACGAGATCCACGCTGGTCAATCCACGTTCATGGTCGAGATGATCGAAGCGTCGAACATTTTGCATCACGCCACCTCGCGCTCGTTATTGATTCTCGATGAACTTGGTCGTGGCACATCCACGTACGATGGTCTATCCATTGCTTGGGCTGTGATCGAATATATTCACAACCACCCACATCTGCGCGCGAAAACCTTGTTCGCTACACATTATCACGAACTCACCCAACTCGCGGAATTATTACCCGGCGTCCGCAATTACAACGTAGCCGTTAGCGAATCGGATGGCAAGGTTGTCTTCTTGCATAAGATTGTCCCCGGCGGCGCAGACCGCTCGTACGGTATCCATGTTGCACAACTAGCTGGCTTACCTGCGCCGGTGATCCAGCGCGCTGGTGAGATCATGGCGGAACTCGAAAAGACCTCTGGGCGCGCCGTGAAAATTGATCCGCATGCTGCGCAACAGATCATGCTGTTCCCCGAGTCCAGTCCGCTTTTGGATGAATTGAAGAACGTGGATGTGAACGCGCTATCCCCCATTGAGGCATTAAATAAGTTGTTTGAGTGGCAAAAGAAGTATACGAAGTGAGGTCATCGAACATCATCCTCAATACCACAGGTCAAATATTCTATAAGTAGCCAAGGGTATATTTTACATAATGATAACGTCAGATAAAAAAACTGCCTTTCTTTTTGTTGTTTTGAATTTAATAATCATCAATGGAGTGACGCTGGCCGTTATGAATTTGAGATATCCATTGGTTGGTCATGATTATACTTATGCAATACCGAACTTTTTGGATACAGCATTACATTATCGCCTTAACGGATTATCCATTCAATGGTTCACTCCAACTTTTGGCGGTGGTTTACCCGCTTTCCCCAACCCAAACGATATGCAGTTTTCGATCCCAGCGCTTCTGGCAACCATTTTACCGCCCTGGACTGCCATCATGGCATCCGCCGTCTTATACACAACGGTTGGTTTTCTCGCTTGCTATTATTTCTTTCTCCATGTTCTAAAACTGAATTGGACAGCAAGCCTTCTCGGCGCTTTCTTTTTCTCAGCCAATGGCTTCGTCATCACGCGAATCGCCGTGGGACATCTCGGCTATTTCTCATTTACCTTGATGGCATTACTTCTAATCTTCCTTTTTGACGAACACTTGTCAGCCAAGATTGCAGCTATATCGATGGGCTTGCTCGCAGCGATGTGTATTCACTTCGCCGGATTTTTTATTATTATCATTTTTGGCTTATCAATTCTCGTGCTAATGCCCATACTTTTTCTCTACAAGCCCGAATTGTTCCATTGGAAACGTTTGTTTTCAATCCTTGTCACGGGCGGCGTGATTGGTCTCATTATCTCCGCTTCAAAACTGGCAGCTATATTGGCGTTTATGAGACACTTTCCTCGTCCAGCAACTGACAACTATCCCGTATCCTTCTTTGTCGGATTTCTGGGAATCATTCTTCAGCTACTAGGCACACAGACCCTTGTTCCCTTTTTTATATTTGCGGGCATGGACCCGTCCATATACCCAAATTATGTCCGCGCTGCCACTGGGACCAATTATGGGATGTGGGAATTAGACGATTCCATGACGCCATTAATATATGCTATTATGCTCATTGGCTTCATCAAGTTTATTCACAATCCTCGGAAATATTTGCGCCTTTTATCCAACAATCAAAAAAAGATCGCTTTACTACTTTTTGTTCTCTTCACATATATTGCTATGGAGTTCATATTAGCCAAGGGAATTATTTATCCGGCAATGAGACATCTGCCAATTCTTAGTTCATTGCGAGCCAATGTCCGATTTGCAGCAACTTTTATATTTCCGCTCTCATTTATTGCTGCTACGGTATATAATTATTGGTGTAAAACTTGGGATCAGAAAAAGATACTGAGAACTTTTTTACTAGTTAATCTCTGCGCAGCAGTGCCCTTGGGTTCGTACTTCCTTTTCAAGCAGGATATGTTTTGGATGTTTTATGACATCGCAGCGCCACAACAGATCTATCATGAAATGCAGGCGGGCCAATCCTTTGAAATTACGGACATTGGAACTCCAAGTGGAAATAATACTGGTGCACTTCTTTATCGAACCAGCAACCTGAATGTTTATGAGCCGATTTTTGGCATCAATCGTGAAAGTTATCATCCGCAAGTTAAAGGCGGTTCAATCTGGAATATCTCAGACGGCTATTACAATATGACTGACCCCACCAGTTTTGTCTATCCAGACTTAAACAACAACAAACCTTTTGATAGATTTCGGATTGCAGATCAAGGAACGCTAAAGCTGTTCGTCAAACACCTGCAACCCAATTGGAAAATCCCAACCTATCAAAAGGTGCTGGACTGGGTTTCAGGTATAACCTTCATGGTCGCGCTTTTTTATATCTTTATTCAAATCATAATCAACAAACGCAAATAACCGAATAAGAATTCAGTTCGGGCATGGAGAAAAAAAACAAACAAAATTATTTATCTGTTCGTGTAATGTTTCAATAATTCTGGATGGTTTTGAAACCAATCAACTGTTAGTCGAAATCCCTGCTCAAAAGTAAATTCTGGTTGCCAACCCGCACCCAAGAGATTAGCGTTATTTGCCCTCCAAATCGTTGTATCCCATTCGCGTTTGGGCATCGTGCCCCATTGCGGTTCAACTGAAAGATTGAAAACTCGGCGCGCTACATTAACTACTTCGCGCAGAGATGTTTGAATGCCTGTGCCAAGATTGTAGATTTCACCGCTCATTTCAACCGATTGGCTGGCCAAAAGAAGATAGGCTTGTTCGACATCTCGCATATATACATAATCTCTTCCAATTTCAGGATCGACTAAAGGAGGCAACAAGTCCTTCAATCCATGAAGAATAATGGTAGGAATAAGTCTGTTAGGCTCTTCATATGGTCCATAAACAGAATAGAGCCGAAGAGTTGGAATATATAGATTGTATCGCTTCGCAGTGTATCTACAAAAGAGGGTGGCAGATGCCTTTGTGACAGCATAATAACTGTTCGGGTCAACTCCTTCAGTTTCTACAGGGGCATGATCTTTAAAACCATATTCGGAGGAAGAACCTGTATTTATAAATACTTCAAACCCAGCACTCCGACAAGCCTCCACCAAATTGACGGTACCCAAAAAATTTGTCTGAACTGCCAAACTCAAATCACCCTGCCAGGAATAGGCTCCGTAAGCGGCAAGGTGAAAGACCCAGTCAGGCCGAATACCAGCAACAATATTACGCAAGAGCTCTAAATCGAGAAGATTGATCCTATGGACCTGAACGTATGGGAGGATATTTTTAATACGCCAATCTTTGTATTCCTGACGAACAAAAAGATGAACGTTATGTCCATCGTTGACTAATCGTTTGGCTAAATTGGCGCCAACGAAGCCCGTGCAACCAGTGATAATAATGGTTTTGGCGTTCATTACTTTGACCTGACAAGAAAAAAAGAATAGCCCTGATTTTCAACAACGCTGCCATTAAAAGTATTCTTCACCATAATTTTAGTTTTTATTATTAGGTTTTTTGGGCAATGACATATAGATTGCCAAGCGGAAGGGTAAAACTTAATTTACTCAGGGGCGTGCGGTTGACAAAATCCAGTAACTTCTGTTTGATATTATGAGGCATTGGAAATAACCTGAGGAGACTATAAAGGCGAATAATATTCCAAGCAGGTTTGACTTCCAACACACGAAGCCCATGTTTCTCGAAAAGTCGTTTAATTGTTCTTAGACTGTAAAGATAGGTATGTTCAATGTCAATAATGGGGCTTTTCTCTCCGAGAATTCTTGAAGACACAGCCTCCACATTGTGATTCAGACACAGAATGATACCGCCCGGTTGAAGCAATTTTACACACTCATTCAGAACCATATTCGGATCAGAGATATGATCAAACGTTTGAAACATGCAAATAACGCTGAATGTGTTCGCAGGCAACAACCCAGGTCGCAGCATGTCGCATACAATCTTGGACTGAATTGCGGGAGCTGCCCTGCTAATAGCCTCTTTACTAGGTTCAATGCCCGTGACTTCTTTATATCCTTGTGAGATTGCCTCTTCAAGAAAAAAACCGTTCCCACAGCCGATTTCGAGCAAATGTTGTTTTGGGATCTTGTATTTTTTTGTCTTTCGCAGGTAATACCCATATGTTTTTGTCAAATTGGGCGTTTCCTGGTTGTAGGTAAAACTGCTTTGTTGATAAAGCGCTTTAAGGGTATTTGCAACAGCGACAGGGTCGGAACGAATCAAGCCACACTGATTACAGCGAACAATTTGATAGTGAATCATATCAGGAATTCGACGCGCCGAAAAAACTTCCGGATTAAATGCTTCGACATCAAAATTCGCCTGATATACCGTCGATGCATTGTTTTTGGTAGAACAAATTGCACAAGTTGTAGAAATCAATTCAAGCGTCATGGTGCATCTGCTTTTCATTAATACTACGTGGGTCATTCAATATACTTTCCACTAAAAACGGCGGCCGCCGTTTCACTTCATCATATATATGAGCCAGATATGCTCCAATAATTGAAAGACAGAGCAACTGAATTCCACCCATGAGCAAAATCAAGATGATCAGAGTAGTAAATCCGCTTGGCGTAATGCTCGGGATAAGGAGCCGAAGTAGTATTTGTGCAGTAATACCAATCAAGGAGAGCACAACCATGATCAGCGCAAGCCAAGTAATTATTTCCAACGGAAAATAAGAGAAGGATAAAATTGCTTTTCGCGCCCAAGCCAGATTTTTAAGAAAAGAATTGGTGGTGCGGCCAAACATTCTTTCAGGCCTTATATACGGAACGCCAATTTGACTGTAACCAACCCAGGCTCGCAAGCCGCGCAGAAAACGATTATTTTCAGGAAGACTATTTAGCGTATCCACTACCGACCGATCAATAAGAGAGAAATCCCCAGCATCCAGCGGAATACGAACGTATGCCACCCGGCTAAATATTCGATAAAAAGCCTTATATAAAAACTGCATGCTAAGATTGGCCTCACGCCTAACCCGATTTCCATAAACAACCTGGTAGCCCTCACGCCATTTATAGTAAAACGACTCGATCACTTCAGGGGGATCCTGTAAGTCGCCATCCAGCAGGATCACACCATCACCGGTAGCAATTTTCATGCCGCTGGTAAAGGCGTTTTGAGAACCAAAATTCCGAGTATGGTTAATAACTACTACCTGTTGGTCAAGTTTTGCTATTTCAGCCAAGACCTCACGAGCATTATCGGGACTGCAATCATTGACAAAGATAATTTCATAACTGACGTCAATCTTTTGAAAGACGTCGACCAAACGCTTATACATAATTGGGACAGCCTGTGCGTCGAGGTAAACAGCAACAATAGCACTCAATTTCGGTCTGGATGTTTTCGTATTAAGCATTTTCTTCTAGAGTTTTTGTGATATGAAGTGAAATTTTTTCGGCTGACAATCCATTAGTATCATGTAAATAAGACGAACTGCCAAGCGAATTGTTTAAAAGAGTACCAAAACCTAGTCGAACGACCTGAATATTTAGGCCATAGTCCGCTACAATCTCCGCTACGAGTGAACCTATCCCACCGGTTATGTAATGAGATTCCACTGTGAAAGCAAACTTGAAGGCAGAAAGCGCTTCAATAAGATCTGATACTGGTGCAGGTGCAATGCTGGCAATGACTAAAATTGTTGTCGCCAAGCCATGTTCACTCAACAATTGAGCTGCTCGTATTACTTCTCTGGTAATTGCGCCTGTGCTCAAGATCAAGACGTCCTTGCCATTTCCAATTCGTTGCGTTTGCCCGAGTTCAAAGCTTCTACTCAAATTTGGAATTTCAAATGAGTCTTTGCTCAACCGAAAGTAAACGGGACCCATTAAGTCTCTGGTTTTCTCGATAGCTGTTATAGCTTGGATATCATCTGCTGGAGCAATAATTGCCAAACCAGGTTGGGTACGCAAAACGCCGACATCGTCTACCCCAAAGTGACTATGCCCATTAAACCCGTATTCGACCCCCTGCCCAACACCAACAATACGAACAGGTAACTGGTGATACACAGGACCGTTTCGTATAAATTCAAATGGTCTGAGCGCTGCAAAAGGAGCAATTGAATATATAAACGGAATAAAACCTGCCTCTGCTAGCCCAGTAGCAAGTCCAACCATGTTTTGTTCGGCCACACCAACATTGATAAAGCGGCCGGAGAAACGCTCAACATAAGGTTCGATCACCATATATCCCAAGTCCCCGGTTAGCAAAAGTATACGCGGATCGTTTGTTGCTAGTTCTACTAAAGCCTTGATAAACGCAGTTCTCACGAGTGCCTCTCAACATTTTGCAATGCCAACTCATATTCTTCCATTGACATCGGCCAATAATGCCATTTAATTTTATTCTCCATAAACGAGACGCCCTTACCAAAGACTGTATGTGCGATAAGCACATGCGGACGTGCCAATTCATCTTCACAAGACTGGATTGCATTTATTATTTCTTCGCGAGAATGACCATCCACATACTTCACCTGCCAGCCAAAGGACTCCCATTTTTTACCCAATGGCGAAGTATCTAAAACATCTTGTGTGTATCCGAGGGCTTGTTGACCGTTTAGATCAATAATCACATATAGATTTGAAATTTTATGATGCGCCGCAAAAATGGCTGTTTCCCAAACAATCCCTTCATTACATTCTGCATCACTAACAAGGGCAAAGACGCGGCGTTTGGAATTTTGCATCTTTGCGGCTAGGGCCGCTCCAGCCGCATAAGAAATCCCCATACCTAGTGAACCGGTACCAAAGTCGACCCCCTTTAGGAGACGTTCAGGATGAACTCCGAGCGAAGTATTATCACTACAGTATGTATCAAGCATCTCAGATGTAATCCAATTTTTCAGAAAAAAAGTCGCATAGAGCGCCAACGCAGCGTGGCCTTTTGAAAGTACAAAACGATCACGATCTGGATCGGTTAGGTCAGATATTTTCATCACTTCAAAATATAGCGTGGCAATAATATCTACAACCGACAGAGCAGAGCCAATATGGCCAACATTCGCTCTTTTTGCTTGGTCGAGAATAATTTTTCTGATGTGTGAGGGAGATGCTTCTTGTGCCATAGATAATAAACCTTATGAATAGAATGAAAATAAGAACTTTGTATAGAGACCACAAATTTAAATTATATGTATCGCAAAATGGTTTTTAAAGTATACCTCATAATTCCCTATTCACTGATTTATTGATCTCCAAAATATGCTTCTCCTACTAATCATGTAAATTTTAACTTGGCTTCATGTCTTGTAGACAGCCTTGAATCAGGTTCCACATCCTGCAAAAGGCTTGAAGTTTGCGACAATAAGAATTATCAAATTGGGCTGATCAATTTATTTCTCAAAATATTCTCTAACAATAATCCCACAAATAATGAACAAGGCAAAAGAGCCCGTCTTTCGACGGGCTCTTTTGCTTCATATTACTTATTTCTTCTTGCTCTTACTCTTCGGGGCGGGGCCAACTTCCGCAGCCATGGATTCGGCTGGGGTCTTGGACCTGTTTACAGCCCAGCCCAACACACCGATCAAAACTGCAGCAACAATTAAACGAATTGCCGTTGCGTCTGCGTATTGCACAACCACAGGAGCCACGATAACTGCTACGAGGTTTACAACTTTAATCATCGGGTTGAGTGCGGGACCAGCCGTATCCTTGAAAGGATCGCCAACCGTGTCACCCACGACGCCTGCCTTGTGACGTTCGGAACCTTTACCCAGATTGTTCTTGGGGTCTTTGGGCTCGTCTTCGATCAACTTCTTGGCATTATCCCAGGCACCACCGGAGTTGTTCAAGAAAACCGCCAACAATTGACCAGAGACAATGATGCCCGCTAGGAAACCACCGAGGGCTTCAACTCCAAGGAGCAAACCAACCACGATCGGGGTCACAATGCCGAGCAACGCCAGGGAAACCAATTCCTTTTGTGCAGCAGTGGTGGAGATAGAAACCGCCTGTTTGTAATCAGGCTTGACTTTCCCTTCCAGCACGCCTAACTTGAACTGACGGCGAACTTCCAGCACGATCAGGGAAGCCGCGCGATTTACAGCTTGAATAGCAAAGGAAGAGAACAGCCACGGTAAAGCGCCACCGATAAGCATACCCACAAAGATCTGAGGAACATCCACGCGGATACCAATCGACTGAATCTGATCAACTAACGCAACGCCCATGCCGCTCTGTGCACGAGAAACATCCACAAGGAATGAACCAAAGAGCGATACAGCTGCGATGACTGCGGAACCAATTGCCACACCCTTAGTGATCGCTTTGGTTGTGTTACCCACGGCATCCAAGTCAGCCATGATCTGCTGGGCATCTTTGGTGGCTTTGTCGGTTTTACCAGACCAAGCCATTTCACCAATACCATTAGCGTTATCAGAGATGGGACCAAACGAGTCCATCGCCACGTTGTTACCGGTGAGGGTCAGCATACCGATACCGGTCATAGCTACGCCGTAGAGGATGAAGGTTGCGCGTTCTGTACCCGTCACACCAGGAATGGTGCCGAAGATAAAGATCGAGGCAACAATGGTCAAAGCAATGACGAGCACTGACCAAACCGACGATTCAAAGCCAACAGAAATACCGTTCAAGATCAGGGTTGCAGGACCAGTATCTGCGGCTCTCTTGATATCGTTCACTGGCGCAGTCTCTGTACCTGTGAAATATTCGGTCAAGCGATCGATCACAACCGCCAAAACCACGCCAACACCCACTGCTGTTGGCAAACGCCACCAACCACCCCAATCATTCATTGCCGGGGTGTTCAGGTAGAAGAAACCAGCAACATAAAACAAGACTGCAGAGATCCAAGCTGAGGTCACAAAGCCGCTAAAGATCGCCTTCATCGCATCGGCAGCCTTGCCAGTCTTACCGGCTTTTACAAAGTAAGTGCCAATAATGGATGAAAGCACACCCACACCGCGCACGATCAACGGGAAGATGATCCACTCAAGACGGTCAGTAATGTGCCAGAGCGCCAAACCAAGGATCAAGCCTGAAACGATCGTCACTTCATAGGATTCGAAAATATCGGCAGCCATACCAGCGCAGTCACCGACATTATCGCCCACAAGGTCCGCGATCACAGCTGGATTTCTCGGATCATCCTCAGGGATGCCTGCTTCTACTTTACCAACCAAGTCTGCACCGACATCTGCCGCTTTGGTAAAGATACCGCCGCCCACACGCATGAACAACGCAAGCAGGGTTCCACCAAAACCGAAGCCGAGCAAAGCATCAGGCGCCGCAACGCCGAGGATCATAAAGATGATCGTGCCGCCCAACAAACCAAGACCATCCGTCAACATACCGGTGATGGTACCAGCGCGATAAGCAATGCGTAGCGCTTCGCCAAAGGAACGCTTTGAAGCCGAAGCCACACGCACATTACCTTCGATCGCCATACGCATGCCGATCTGACCAACTGCCAGCGAGAAACCGGCGCCCATGATAAACGCCAAACCGCGGGCGATACCGATCCACAACTTCAGTTGCGAATCATTCATGCCCGGGAAGCGATCATGCGCTTCCGGTGAAGGCGGCACTACATAGACCGAGAGAAACAGGACAACAGTTAGGATGGCAATTAAAGGCAAAATGGAGCGGAATTGCTTCTGTAAATAAGCATTCGCTCCATCTTTGATCGCTCCCCAAACTTCCTGCATTTTGTCAGTACCCTTATCTTCGCGGAGGATCTGAGAACGCAGGAAAACCGCGTACCCAAGTCCCAGCCACGCGACGGCAAAGACAGCCCAGATCGCGATCTGTTCAAAACTTGTGAGGTTCATATTAACCATGTAGAGTGATTCCTCCTCAGGAATTAAGAGTATGGGCTTACGCCCTAAGCAGGAGGATTTTACAGGGGCAATAGGGATGTGTCAAGAAAAATTGTCGACACTTGAGCTGTCATATGCCTGCCTTTTTTATGTTGACAGCCTACCTCTAATTTGATAATATTTACCTACTTCACTCCAAAAGGAGAAAACCATGTTACAAGAACTTGAAACAAAGATTTTAACAGACGTAAACACCGCCACTATTAATTTATCAACGGCTGCGTCTGATGCAGTAAAAAACATTTTGAACGAACGCAAATTGGAAGGCTACGCCCTGCGCGTGTATGTTGCCGGTGGTGGCTGCTGTGGCGTGAACTTCGGCATGGCACTAGACAATAACTTCCGCGATGTGGATACCACATTCGAAATTAATGGTGTAAAAGTCGTTGTGGACGAAGTATCCATTGATTACCTGCGTGGCGCCAGCATTGACTTTGTCAACGACCCGGTGCGCGGTGCTGGTTTTGCGGTGGATAGCCCCAACGCTAAAGGACATTCACATGGTGAAGGTGGATGTGCCTGTGGCAGCGGCGGTGGTTCGTGTGCTTGTGGTGGTGGCGGCGCTTGCTCCTGCCAAAACTAAGTCAATAAATTTTCATGTAACAAAAAAGACCGATTGTTCGGTCTTTTTTGTTACATGCGTTACATCTTTTTTTATCGTCCACGCAAATACGAAAGCACAACGCCAAAGAACCCGAATAGACCCAAGCCAATGATCAAGAATCCAGTTGGGATGCCAGTCGTTTGAGAGCTGGGATCGGTATCAGTAAACTGAGGCAGATCAACGGGCGGAGCCAGCGTGAACGTCGGCAGGCGGGTTGGAGTTTCTTGACCGATGAAAGCTGCAACCAAAGTCGGGTTAATGGTGGGCGTCGCAAGCGGGGTTGCAGTAGCGGGAATTTCGATTTCATCCAAACTTGCACGAAGGTCGATTAAGTATAAACTCCAGACCCAGCCAACAGAACCTGGGACGCCGGGATAGTAGATTTGAATCCACTCTGGTTTGCCTTTGGCACGCGCCAACACAGGGACTCTTTCGTTTGCGAGTAAAACACCAATTGCTGGATACTCGCCAAGTGAACTGGGACCCGCATACACCTTGATTTGGGTTTTAATACTTGGGTCCACTCTGGCAAATGGACCTTCTGGTGTCCCGGTGACGGTGGGAATGGAGCCTGTTGGTTGTTGTGCAAATGCGTCTGAAGCTATCGGGCTAAACAAGCCTAATAAAACCACCCCGATAACAATACCAACCAGAAGCGTACTCTTTCCAAGATGAGACATAAACTTATTTTCGTAACACAATCGAAACAAGCAAACCGGTCACACCAAGTAAAACCAGTCCAACGACAAAAACACCCGGCGCAACCAATGCGTCGCGCGGTGTAGTTACTTCTGTAAATTGAGGGACAGTCAAAGGTGGCGGAGGAGTAAAGGTCGGCATACGTGATGAAGTAGGCTGAATATTGAAAGCAGCCGCCAACGTGGCATCAATTGTGGTCGTTACCAAAGGCGTAGGCGTCGACGGTGCTTCCACTACCAAAAGCTCGCCACCCGAAACGTTAACATAGATCGCATATACCCACGCCACCCCACCCGGTGCAGAGGGATAGGCAACCTGCACCCACTCACGACCTGGCGAAACGCCCAGCGCCGGTAAGATATCACCCGGAAACAATCGCCCAACAATTGGATAATGGACCGTACTGGGTCCGCCTCGCACATTGATTGGATCTGAATAAGTCACCGTGATATAAATACCAGAAGGAGTAGCCGCAACTTGATATGCTTCAGCCTGCTTCACCGAAAAAAGCGTCCCCACACTCAAGCCTGCCACTACCAAAGCCCCCAATATCGTTTTAAACCAAATTCGTTTCATTGCGTATATAGTCTTTAAAGAAGAAATACGATAGTGTTTCACCATCGCTATAAAGCGGATTATAATCTAAAACATGGACAGACGAATTTTTCACGGAAATATTAAACCTGCAGATATTGCACAGGCGCTAGTAGCGGAATTCAATCGCGGCAACATGCACGCACAGGTGGTTGGGCAGTCCTCCAAAATGGCTGTGCAGGTTTCAACCCGCATGGGCTCACAATCTGGCGGGCAGACTGCGCTAACGATCACCATTCAAGATACGGATGATGGCATCATGGTAGAGATTGGGCAACAAGCCTGGCTGGGAGTTGCCGCAAGCCTCGGGCAGACCGCCATCTCAGCCCTACGCAATCCCTTCAGCCTGCTGGGGCGGCTGGATGATCTGGCACAAGATATTGAGAACCTCCAACTCAGTGAAAAGGCTTGGAAGGTTATTGATCGAGCAGTTGCCACAGCTGGAGCATCCCACGAACTTTCAGATCGCCTGCGGAGAGTTGTGTGTGATCACTGCCAAACTGCCAACCCGGTAGGTGAAGGTTCATGTATTGCCTGCGGTGCTCCGCTTGGGAGTGTTCAGCCTGCAGCCTGCCCGAATTGCGGGTTCGCAGTCTCTCAAAACGAGGCAGTTTGCCCGAACTGTAATAAAAAGCTCTAGGTGTACGATACCGTCTCAAAAAAACCGCTATTTTAAATTTGCCAGCATATTGTTCTTGCGGTTTTTCCATCTCGCCTCTATAATTCTTTCTAACAGCAAGTGACATACAGCAGGCTCATTAATGAAATTAAATCTGGACCAACTTGAAGCAAAAATTCAATCCCTAGTGGAAAATCAGCTAACTGGGATTATGCCCGGCGTCAAACTGGAAGATCGCATTATTCAAAAACTTGCCGTTGCTTTAAAACAAAATATCATCGAGCAAAAAGACAAAGGCGCAGTGGCGCCAAATGTGTATACGTTGATCGTCGCGGCTACCTCTGCATCCATGTGGAAAGACCCGCGCTTCATTGACACACTCAAATACATCATATTCACTGCTGGCAGAGATGTCGGGCTGACTTTTGAAACTGCCCCGACAATTACCATTACAACAGATGCTGGTTATTCCGAAGGCGAAGTGAGTGTCATTGCTTCTCACAAACTGGAACCGGTGGAGGAAACGCAAGGTATGGCAACGAATCCAAACAACGAACCCGAAACCAATGACACAATTCCTGATAATGCCTTTTTGATCATTGAAGGCGTTAAAGTTCATCCGCTTAAGGAGACTGTCGTAAATATCGGACGCCGACTCGAAAATCACCTGGTCATCGATGACCCGCGGATCTCACGCAACCACGCCCAATTACGCGCGATCAAGGGACGCTTTGTGCTGTTCGATCTGAACTCCACAGGCGGCACGTTTGTTAATGGACAGCGCACCAGTCAAACTGTTTTATATCCCGGCGATGTTATTTCTTTGGCAGGCGTAGCCCTGATCTTTGGGCAGGATAACCCACCGCCGCGCCCAGACCTCATGGAAACCTCACCCCTAAGCGAACCAGGCTCAAACGACCGTCCCACCGCCACACTCGACAACAACAAGACTGTGGATATCAAGACCGGCAGCCTTTTTGATAAAGATAAACTGGATCAATGACCGCTGTTCTGGTGCTTATTCTGCGGATTGCACTTGCGATCGCACTATACGCCTTTTTGGGAAGAATTTTTTTAACGCTCTGGCAGGATCTAAAACAGCAAGGGGAATTTTTATCTTCCCAGAAAAAGCCGGGCATCCATATTCATGCCATTCTGGAAAATGGCAAAGATGTCCAGCGTCGTTTCGTTCAATCTGAAGTGACGATCGGACGCGATCCCAATTGTGACTTCCCGGTTATAGATGAAGCAATTTCCGCACACCACGCCAAAATCTCATATCACCATTCACAATGGTGGCTGGAAGATCTAAATTCCACGAATGGCACCTTCATCGGCAAAGCTCAAGTCAGGGTGCCAACTGTGCTGATCACCAGCGACCAATTCAGATGCGGGGGCACCAACTTCACGATTCTTGTTGATATGGTAAGTAGTAATTCCCCGTCAAAATAAATGCAATAAAAAAACAGCAAGCCCATGAAATCCATATTCAATGAATAAACTCACTCAAAGCCGCTTGCTTCAGATTACCGCTGTATTTCTATTCTTACAGACTCTGATCCTTACCTTGTCCCCTGCTGTTCGCGCGCGCACCTGGGATGTGGATTATCGCTTTTCGCAATGGGTCGCTCTGGGGCTATGGGGCGTATTCGTCGCACGGGCTCATCGTGATATCACCCACAAATTACCGGATGCCGACCCGTATCTCTTCCCGGCTGCCGCATTGCTCAGTGGCTGGGGGCTTCTAACCATCTGGCGGCTAGACACGAGCTTTGGCGCCCGACAGGCGCTCTGGTTCGGCGTTGGTTCAACAGTATTAATTGCAGGCACACGCCTCGCCACCATTGATTTCTTGCGCAGGTATAAATACATCCTGCTTACCTGCGGTATGCTTCTCGTTGGATTCACTTTAATATTTGGGACCAATCCAAGTGGCAGCGGACCACGGTTATGGCTGGGGTATAGTGACTTTTATTTGCAACCCTCTGAGCCGCTCAAACTACTATTGATCGCCTTTCTTGCCGCCTATCTGGCAGACAAACTCCCCTCACGTTTACGCACGATCCACATCTTATATCCCACCATTATTCTCAGCGGTATTGTGATCCTGCTGTTGGTCGTTCAGCGCGACCTTGGTACGGCATCCATTTTTACAGCGTTATATACGATCATCATTTACCTAGCAACCGGTCGTAGACGGATCTTGTTGATCTCGTTTTTCCTGCTTGTTCTCGTCAGCATTGCTGGATATTCTTTTATCGGCATCGTGCATGCCCGCATGGCTTCCTGGCTCAGCCCGTGGAACGACCCTACTGGCGGTTCCTATCAAATCATCCAATCCCTGATCGCGATAGCCAGTGGCGGCATCTTCGGGCGCGGACCCGGATTGGGAAGCCCGGGATTTATTCCTGTGGCGCTCTCTGATTTTATCTACGCAGCGATCGCAGAGGAAGCGGGGCTTTTCGGGACTTTGGGACTGCTCGCCATTATCGGCGTGATCATCACCCGAGGCTTGCGCGCCGCACTCCGCGCCCCCGATGTTTTTCGGCGGATACTGGCGGCTGGCATCACTGCGTACTTTGGCGTACAGACCATTTTGATCGTAGGCGGCAATTTGCGTCTCCTCCCGTTGACCGGGGTTACATTACCCTTTGTATCGTATGGCGGCTCATCTCTGCTGACATCGTTCGTCGCCTTATTGATACTTATCAACATCAGCAATCATTTGGATGTTGACCCAGCTCCACTGCCTAAACCGCAACCTTATCTTATGTTAGGCATACTGCTCTTCACCGGCTTGTTCGCCTCTGCGCTTGCCAATGGCTGGTGGTCGGTCATCCGTGGACCCGATCTGTTGACCCGTTCAGATAACCAGCGCCGCGTTATCGAAGAACGCTATGTTGCGCGCGGTTTGTTGCTGGATAGCGAGAACAGCATTATCAATAATAACAAAGGCGCGATCGGAAGCTTTTTGCGCAATTATAAATATGTAGACCTTGCCCCTATTACCGGTTACACAGACCCAGTGTATGGACAGGCTGGACTGGAGGCTTCGCTGGATGATTACCTGCGTGGCATCAAAGGGAACTCAGCCAGTTCATTATTGTGGAGCAATTTACTCTATGGCATGAACCCAGAAGGCTTGAATGTGCGCTTAAGCATTGACCTTTACCTGCAAAACCGCACCGATGAAATGATGCTCGGTTCGCGCGGTGCAGTGATCTTGATGAATGCGAAAAGCGGCGAGATCCTGGTCATGTCATCGCACCCCACGTTCAATCCGAACCATTTCGTAGAATCAGGCGCAAAGCTACTGACAGATCCCAACAAACCGCTGATCAACCGTGCCACGCTTGGGCAATATCCTATTGACGCTGCGATCATGGAGCCCTTTATTCGGGCTTTAACGGGAAGCAGTTCCGCAAACCAATCACTGATGACCAGTGTTTACAAAACTTTTGGGTTTTATCAAACACCCCAAATCCAATTGCCTACTGCCCCGGCCTCGTCAGAACTGGATAGTGTAATACGCGTATCGCCATTGCAAATGGTTTTGGCTGCAACTACTTTCAGCAATCATGGCAATATCCCCGCTCCGCGGATTGCCATGGCGGTCAACACACCGAGCGATGGTTGGATCTCGTTGCCAGCTTTGGGAACGCCATTCGAAGCGCTTCAAGCCTCGGCTGCGGATGAAGCGGCTTCAGTCTATCTTGTTGAGAATCAAACTTACTGGCAGCACCTCGGTCAGGCATACGAAGACGAGTCAGCTTTTACGTGGTTTATTGGGGGCACGCCGCCAAATTGGCAAGCCTCACCCCTGGTCGTGGTGGTTGTGCTAGAAGAGACCAATGTGAGGTTGGCGCAGCGGATCGGTAAGGAATTACTCATTGACGCAATGACCCCATAAATACAAAAAGAGCCCAGCAATGCTGGGCTCTTTTTGTATGGCAGAATTACATGCCAGTGTCACTATCCTTGGAAGCGTAGCCGGGACCACCCTTGAAGAAATCATAGTTGGGTTTGATATCGGGGGTGAGGTCAACCACTTCGCCAGCCGCCAATTGCTTGACTGTATCGAGCACAATGGCGTGACCATGATGATTGGTACCTTCCCAGTGACCAGTGAGCCCAACGCGGCTAATGTATTCGCCGCCTTTGGCAGTGTACGCCGCGGGGACTTCATCTTCGGGGAAGATGGCGGCATACGGGCATTCGGGCACGCAGGCGCCGCAATCAATGCAGGTGTCCGGGTCAATATAGATCCACGGGAATTCATTGACGGGGTTGCCGGGCACCATACATTCTACGGGGCAAACGTCAATGCAGCCGCGGTCACGAACGCATAAACTGGTGATAATGTGAGTCATGGAACATCTCCTATTGGGAATGTGATTATGCTAGATTGCCGTATTATATCTCGCTTCATTAGACTTCGGAAGTCTGCACAGCTTCATTCACAAGGCAGACATCCTCAAGACTTCGGAAGTCTGTTTTTATTTAAATTTCTCAGCCACTACATCCCAATTGATCACATTCCAAAACGCGGCGATGTAATCGGGACGGCGGTTTTGATAATTCAAGTAGTAGGCATGTTCCCACACATCAATGCCCATGATCGGGGTCAAGCCATCGGAAAGCGGGCTGTCTTGATTTGCGGTGGAGACCACAGCCAAGCCACTGCCCTTTTTGACGAGCCAAGCCCAACCAGAGCCGAAGCGTGTGGTGGCAGACTTGGTGAATTCATCTTTGAACGCATCGAAGGAATTGAACGAAGCATCGATCGCTTTCGCCAATTCACCGGTGGGCGCGCCACCTGCCTTGGGTCCCATGATCTCCCAGAACAGGTTGTGATTGTAGGTGCCGCCGCCATGATTGCGAACAACACCGCGCACAGCTTCGGGTGCGGCATTCAAATCACTCAACATTTCCACGAGCGATTTACCCGCGAGTTCGGGGGTTTTATCCACCGCGCCATTCAAGTTGGTAATGTAAGTCTGATGATGTTTAGTGTGGTGGATTTCCATCGTGCGCGCATCAATATAGGGTTCGAGCGCGTCGTAAGCATAAGCAAGTTTTGGAAGTTCAAAAGCCATGTGTATCTCTCCTTAGGTTGTTGGTAAATTTTTTGGGAAGCACTCTAAAATTGTAGTCTTGTAGAGAGAGCATGTCAAGAAAGATATTCAATGGATTGGACAAGCGGTAGAATTGGCGGATGACCGAACCCAGAGCGCGCTTCATCCTTCCATTCAACCTGCTTATTGCCATTCTGACAACTTCCACAGCCTCGCTCTTTATCCGCTTCGCGCAAGCGGAGGCTGTGCCTTCACTGGTCATCGCCGCCGTACGATTAACGATCGCAACATGTATCCTGGCTCCCATCGCGCTGCTGCGATATCGGGCAGAGCTCAAAAACCTCACCCGCAGTGATCTGACCTTCGGCATTATCTCGGGCGTTTTTCTCGCCATCCATTTTGCCACGTGGATCTCCTCGCTCGAATACACAAGCGTGGCAAGCTCGGTGGTTTTTGTGTCCACTGGTCCGCTGTGGGTGGCGATCTTCTCTCCGCTGCTGCTCAATGAGAAGTTAACCCGCGTGGCAATTATCGGCTTGGTCTTGGCTCTCGTCGGCGGGACCGTGATCGGGTTGGCAGACGCGTGTGTCTGGAACAACGGGCTGCAATGCCCGGAGCTTGGTCAGGTATTGCAGGGTCGCGCTATGTGGGGCAACTTCCTTGCGCTATGCGGCGCACTCGCAGTTTCAGGTTATCTCATCATCGGGCGCAAAGTCCGTGCGAAGTTGTCGCTGATTCCATATATCTTTTTGGTGTATGGAGTCGCAGCGCTTGTGTTGAACATCTTCATGGTCGCATCCAGACAAAGTCCCTTTGGGTATTCACCCAGCGCCTATGGCTGGATTGTTCTACTCGCGATCATCCCGCAGTTGATCGGACATTCGATGTTCAATTGGCTGCTCAAAT
>CAZMQE010000020.1:2773-4650 GCA_964568115.1 uncultured Anaerolinea sp. | reverse complement strand
CTCGCGATCATCCCGCAGTTGATCGGACATTCGATGTTCAATTGGCTGCTCAAATATCTATCCGCGACGATGGTTTCAGTGACGACGCTTTCAGAACCCATTGGCTCAGCCATTCTCGCGTTTCTCTTTTTAAAAGAAACTCCCGCACCCGCCGTGATCGGCGGCGGAGTTTTAATTCTGGTTGGAATTTATCTAACATCGAAACAAAGCACCTAACTCTGGACTCAAACAGCTTGCTGTTTGATATTTCGGCAGCAAGCTGCCTGAGTCCAAATTAAACCCGGAGACTACATGCCCCTTTCATTGAACGCTAAAGATCAAGCCATGTTACGCGGCGACCACGGACCCGCCACCAAGATGGCAATGTCCATTCTGGTGCGGCTGGCAGAAGTGGCTGGCGCCCAGGAATTATTGGATATTACGGGCGCGCACATTGACAGCACCGTCTACATCGGCGACGCGGGGCTTGAATTCGCAGAGCGCCTCGCCAGCTTGGGCGCGAAAGTCGTTGTGCCGACCACGCTCAACGTCAGCGGGCTGGATGAACACCACTGGCAGGAATGGGCGGTGCCTAATGAGTGGGCGCGGCAGGCGCATCGTCAGATGGTGGCGTATCAAAGCATGGGCACCGTCCCCACGTGGACATGTGCGCCGTATCAAACCGAGATGAAGCCATCCTTTGGTCAACAAATCGCGTGGGGCGAATCGAATGCCATTGTGTTCGCCAATTCAGTGCTCGGCGCACGCACCGAACGCTACCCCGATATGTTCGATATTTGTTGTGCGATTACCGGCCGTGCGCCCGCCATTGGACTGCATCTCACCGAAAACCGCGCCGGGAATTTATTGCTCCAACTTGAGGGTGTTTCTGAGGCGCTGCAACTTACGGACGATTTTTATCCCGTGCTTGGACATTTGGTTGGAAAAGTAGCGCTGGATAAAATTCCGGTCATCGCGGGGATGAAGATCCAACCCAACGAGGACCAACTCAAAGCGTTGGGCGCTGCGTCGGCGTCATCGGGCGGCGTGGCATTATTTCACATGGTCGGCGTCACACCCGAAGCGCAGACGCTTGAATCCGCATTTCAAGGGAAGCAGCCTCAAGAAACGCTCATCGTGACCATGGACATGCTGCGCGAATCGCGCCGCGCGCTCACCCACACCGACAGCGAAAAACTGGATATGGTCGTGCTGGGCAGTCCGCATTTTTCGTTGGCAGAGTTCAAACAACTGGCGCCATTAGTTGCTGGAAAACAAAAACACGCGGACGTGAAATTTTTAGTCACCTCCAGCCGCGCCATGACACAACTCGCCAAGCAAGCTGGCTTTCTCGATACGCTGCAAACCTTCGGCGCCCAACTCACTGTGGATACGTGCATTCTCACCTCGCCCATGCTGCCAGCCGAAACAAAATACCTGATGACCAATTCGGCGAAGTTTGCGTATTACGCGCCGGGCTTGCTCAGCAAGCAAATCACCTTCGGTAGTTTGAAAGATTGTGTTGCCTCCGCAGTAGAGGGCAAAGTCATTCGGGATGAAACCTTATGGATCAGTTAATCATGCAAGGCAAGCCTTTCATTCCGGGTTCAGCCCATGGCATTGCGCTCGTCAGCAAGGAGCCGCTTTCGTTTTGGGGCGGCTATGATTGGAAGACCGGCGAGATCATTGACCGCAGGCATCCGCTTTCGGGTTCGATCGCGAAAGGGAAGATTCTAGCGATCCCCTTTACGCGCGGTTCATCCACGACCACAGCCGTATTACTCGAAGCCATTCGTGCCGGGACAGCGCCTAATGCCATCATCACCACCGCCACCGATTTTTTCTTTGCACTCGCTTCGGTTGTGGCTGACGAGTTGTATGCAAATCCACTGCCTTTG
>CAZMQE010000020.1:0-2673 GCA_964568115.1 uncultured Anaerolinea sp. | reverse complement strand
CCCGCCAGCCGATTGGCTCAAAGTCACCGCCATTGACGCGCACACGGGCGGCGAGCCATTCCGCGTGATCGTGGATGGTTTCCCTACACTGGAAGGCAATACCATCCTTGAACGCAGACGGTATGCGAAAGAACATTACGACCATTTGCGCACAGCCTTGATGTGGGAACCGCGCGGACACGCTGACATGTATGGCTGTATTTTGACTCCGCCGGTGACGCCCGATGCAGATTTTGGAATCCTGTTCATCCACAACGAAGGTTTCAGCACCATGTGCGGACATGGCATCATCGGCATCACAACCGTTGTGTTGGAAACAGGCATGCTGCCGATCACATCTCCCACGACGAAAATCAAGATTGATAGCCCAGCAGGATTGATCACTGCCTACGCTCACATCGAAAACGGACATGTGAAGAACGTTTCGTTTCATAATGTCCCATCCTTCGTTGCGGCGCCCGATGAAATCGTGGAGGTACCAGGGCTGGGAAAGATTCGTTACGATCTCGCGTTCGGCGGCGCGTTCTATGCGTATGTCAACGCAGAGGATGTTGGGTTGAGTTGTAGGGCGAGTGATTTCCGTCCGCTGATCGAAAAAGGCATGGCGATCAAACGCGCGGTGATGCAAAGCAAAGAGATCGTGCATCCCTTTGAAAAGGATCTGGGATTTTTATACGGCACGATCTTTGTCGGTCCGCCCACGCAGGCGGGGTCGCAGAGTCAGAATGTGTGCATCTTTGCCGAGGGTGAAGTGGACCGCAGTCCCACCGGCACCGGCGTCAGCGGGCGGCTGGCGATCCATCATCACCGTGGCGAAATTAAAATCAACGAACCCATTGTGATCGAGAGTATCATTGGCAGTACATTCACCGGCAAAGTGATCGAAGAGACGACCTTCGGTCCGTATGCGGCGATCATCCCTGAGGTCACGGGTGAGGCGCATATCGTCGGGCGTAACGAATTGTGGATCGATCCGAACGATCCGCTCACACATGGATTTATGCTGAGGTGAATCTATGCCGCCGAAACTCAGTCCGCGCACGAGGCAGTTGGTTGAAAAGATATTCGGTCCCAAACGAGTTGACGAAGCCGCGCAATGGCTGGAGGATGAATGTGGGCACAACCTGCCATTTTGCGAAAAACATGACGAATATCAAATGGAACGCATTCGGTTTGCGGTGCTCAAACTCAGCCAAGGCGATATACGAAAACTACTAGCCGCGATCGATGTGGCGCGCATGGATTGGCGCGACCTGTTCATGGCGGCGGATTTTGGTTACGATGTCAACGCGCATGAACTATGGGCAAAGGATATTTTGGAGAAATCATCTCCCTCTGCGTAATTTGTGTGTAGGACACGTTCTTCTACCGTGTCCATCGGCGTTAGAGAACGCCAACTACACGGCATTATGGTATTTAAAGGAGCAAACAGGTAAATCATGAAACTTCCCCCGCACATTTATCTTGAAGAACATAACATCCCCTACGAAGCACGCAGCTTTTCACCGGAGACCGAAAAGGGTGCGGCGAATGTCGCACATGCCTTGGGCTTCTCTGAACGCCAGGCGGTGAAGACGCTGATCTTTCAAGTGGACACCGGCGAGCGCGTGCTTGTGATGCTGGGCGGCGATCAAAACGCCATTTCAGGGAATTTGAAAAAAGCCATCGGGTCGCGCAATATTCGGATGGCAGAACCAGACGTCGTGAAAGAAACGACCGGATACGTCATCGGCTCCATCCCAGCCTTTCACTGGCAGCCATCTGGATTTCGATCCTTTCTGGAAGCGAGTCTCCTCAATGAACCCCTGCTCGGCACCGGCGCGGGACAATGGGGCGAAGAGATCATGATCACGCCGGAGAATTTGATCAAAGCCAGCCACGCGATCGTAGTCAATTTGACGGACCGCGACAAACCAGTCAGTTGATGAAAATATGGAAAGGAGCAATCCAAGATGGACGACATGGATGATCTTGACGAGCTGGGAGCGCCAGAAGAACCTAAACCTATTATCGTTGAATGTCCGCATTGTCATGTCAGGGTTTTGCCGAAAGCCGATCAGATCTGCCCGGCATGCCACAATGACATGTCAGAGCAAGGCGTTGACCCTAACCAGGTTGCGCTAACTGTACATGAGTCAGAAGAACTCCCCTCTTTTTGTTTCGCGTGTAATCGCTTTACTGAAAGGCGGGTTCGTGTCTCTGCCGATCAAGAATCGGGTCTGCAAAATGCGCTCTTTGGCTTGCCAGCACCTGATAAAACGACCAATGTCATCATTTATCTACCCCAGTGCGACGATTGTGCTGAATGGAAAAAAGTTGAGCAAACCGGCGCTGATTACGATCATCAAACCATCACGCTTGTCGTCCACCAAGGATTTCGAGAGCGCGTTCTTCAATTGAGAAATTCATAACCGGTCATGACAAATCACCCGCCTCAAATATCAATCGTCACCGAATTGGGAACAATCCTCATCGAGTTGTATCCAGAACAGGCACCCATTACGGTCAATAACTTTCTGCGGTATGTGGTCGAAGGTCGTTTTGCAAACGCATGCTTTTACCGCGTGGTGCGCGCGGACAATCAACCGAACAACAAAATAAAAATTGACGTCATTCAAGGCGGCTTGCAAGTTGACGAGCATCCGCTGATGCTGCCGCCCATCCCCCACGAGA
>CAZMQE010000019.1:15146-23508 GCA_964568115.1 uncultured Anaerolinea sp. | reverse complement strand
AAGCCGTTGACCAGTTCCGTGCGTTCGCGCAGGTTCACCATCCCCAAACTCCCGCGCTTATCGTAGGATTTATGCACCGCTTCCACGTCAAAGCCCAAGCCGTCGTCTTCGATCTCCAATAAGGCAATGTCCGTTTCAAAAGTCCGCAGACGCACCCAGATGTGGAAGGCGTTGGCGTGCTTGCGGGCATTGTTCGTCGCCTCTTCGATGATATAGAAGATCACGCCCTGCTTGCCCATTTCCATGTTCTCAAGGATCTTCTCTTCCACGTTCACGATCACATTTTGCGAGAACGTCTCGCGCATCTTTTCAGCCATCGCTTCGAGCGCCGCCGTCAGCCCCTGCGATTCAAGGATCAGCGGGCGCAAGGTGAACAACATATGCCGCACTTCCTTGGTGGTGCGCAGTGCCAGCTCCTCGATCTTGACCAGTTCATCGTCCGCCATCTTCACATCTTTTTTCAGCATGCGCCGCGTGAGGTTGATGCGCATCGCGATCGCCGCCACCGATTGCGTGGGACCATCATGCAGGTCACGCGCCAGTTTCTTGCGCGTCTCTTCCTGCACATCCACCATGCGGGTCTTCTCTTCCAGGAGGTCCTGATACAGCTTGGCATTTTGCACCGCGATCACCGCCTGCCTGCCGATGATATCGAGCAGGTCACAGCGTTCGGTCGTGAAATAATTTGGGTCGGGGTGCGCAAAGAGCATCGCGCCATACATGTTGAAGCCGCTGCGCAGCGGGAAACAATACGCAGAAGAGCACGAACGCAAAGCGATCACCCGCCCCAGTTCGGCATCATAGCCGATATCGCGCGTCAGCACCGCTTCGCCATCGTCGAATATCTTTTTGAGAATGCCTTCCTTGCCCTGTAAGTTCACGCGCATATCGGCATTGGTAAAACGCCGCGCCGAACCGATCTTCAACTCATTGCCCTTGAACAACAACACCGCGCTGACCAGTCTTTCATCCCGGGGTTCATCGGGGTCAAAGTTGGGGTTGAGCGCGTTATAGCCCACGTCCAATGCTGAATCGAGCACGCGTTTGTAACTGAGAGTCGCTGTCAGCGTGGAGGTCAGCTCATAGATGGCACGCAGGCGTTCGGTCTCCATGAGGCGTAGGCGTTCCTCCGCAGCCACACGGTGTTGGCGCGAAGTCCGCATGCGCCGCATGATGACGCGTCCAAAGAGTCCGCTTGCCAGCCCGATCAACAGCGTCACCGCCAAAGCGCTCGAGGCAAAAATATCGGTGAGCGTTTCACGCGAGATCACAGCCTCACAGAGCGCAAACACCCCAGCGACGAGGAACGCGCCCCACATTTCAAAATAGATCGCGCCCACGCCGATGGGGATCAATGCCACCCAGATCGTCGCGTTCGCCAGCCCACCCTGCGCCAGGAACAGCAGCAGCGCGAGCACAAAATCCACACCCAACACGATCTGGCGGTGGGAGCTTTGCAAACGCATGCTCAGCCCAGCCATCATGCTCATGACAATATTCCAAACCAGCATCACGATCAACACCACAAACGGGATGTTGGTCAACCCGCGCACAGCCAGCAAAATGCTCAAAGCAACCAGCACCAGCCAGCGCAACGATGCGGCGAACCAATCGGCAAGATAAGGAGTTTCGAACTTACGCATAGGGCTATGATACCCGAAAAAGATTAATGATGCCCACCGGGATGTTACAAGTTTTTTCTTCCATGGGATGAAAAACCGGCTCTTGCTTTGAGAACAGCTTGCTTCCGTTCAAGTAGCATAACCCAAGCTGACGCCTTATTTCCCCACCATTCTGGAGTCCACCAGCTTGCTTGCCCGGCATGCAGAATCAAATCACTGACTTACGCCTCACCATCTACAATCCCAAAGGGATGGAATGATTATAGTCTTCAGGAAAACCCGAAAATAATCCCGAAGGGATGTCATGCTTTCGCAAAAAAATGACATCCCTTCGGGATTGAAAAAAACATATCAAAATCTATAATCATTTCACTCCTACGGAGTTTTGGGTAAAGCAAAATGACTACTTCCCAAGAAGATTTTTGTCCGTTACTCTGCCCCAATACACGCGAATTTTAAAAGATTAGCGTAGATTAGCGAGGATTAGCGGAATATTTTTTTGTGTAAACCCAAAAGCAACAAAGCACCACCCCAATTATTCCTGAGTTGTTTTATCTGCCTCTGCTACAAACAGACTCATCCCAACCAGTACCCCAAAATTGATCCAAATATTTGGGATGGCAAACGAGTCCTGAGTGAAGTTATAGATCAAGATCGCAAACCACGAGAACAAACCCGCCACACCCACGAAACGTAGTAAGGCGTTTTTCTTTTGCAGCGCGGTCAACACATCCCCCAAGATCGAAAATTGAAAAGCGAAAAAGAGAAAGAAACCGATCAATCCCGTCTCTGCCAGCAGACGCGCCATCATATTCTTGGGATTCGGGTACAACCGATTCTCAGGGCTCAGTTGACGCGCGATCTCCGGCACCGTGGTCATCGACCAATCCGGCAGATGGTCGTAAATATAAAACCCGCTCGCACCTAACCCCACCCCCAGCCACGGACTTTCGTCATACGCGCCCAACGCACCAAATGTATACGCCGCCCGCGCACCCGCCGAATTCTGAACGATGAATTCATCAATGCTGCTGGCATTCGAATTGAACAAACGCGTAATATATTCTTTGCGGCTCAAGAACATGCCCGCACCGATCAACACGCCAGCAATGACGGTTACAACTCCCAAACGCAGAATCCAACTGCTTTTGGTAAACCAGCGCCATAGCGCGACGATCTCAGCCCGCCCGGCGATCAGCAGCGTGAACGCCAACGCAACAAGTGCCGTGAGCAAACCACCGCGCGAATAAGTTGCCAGCAATAGGAATGACGCAAATCCCAATAAAATAATTTCAAGCCATTTGAAGCGCGTCATGCGCACACGCGTCAATAATGCCGCCACCAGCCACGGCAAATAAACGGTGGCGATCTGTCCCGCCAACCACGCCGGTTCAAACGCCATGCCCGAGATCCGATTGGTGCGCACCAACTCGCGCATCGAGAACGCCCGCTGCCACATGGTGACAGTCACCTTATCGAGCAGCGGTGTATAGAAAGCCAGGGATTGCACACCGCTCCACGCCACATCCATGACAAAGCCAGCCAGAATCCATCTGACGGTAAATTTCAGATCGTCCTCGTTGCGGTTCATCCACACGGCTGAGATAAAGAACGCCAACCCGATCGCAACCGTCGCCCATGCACGGATGACGCGCCCAAAGTAATCCTGTCCACGCAGTGTCAACGGATCGAGCAAGGCACCATAACAACTCGCCGCCAATGTGAATAACACGAATGCGATCAGCGGCGTCCACACTCCGGTGCGCGGTATGGATGTTTTTCCACGCCACAGCTGCATGAACAATACGAGCATCAATAATGCAATTGGATAAAAAGATAACGGACGGACCAACGTCCCATCCCCCATGAATGGAAAATAGCGAAAGCTGGTGACCGGTAAGGTAAACAACGCCAAGCCCCATAGCAGGCGTGTTAGTTTCGTCAACAACTCTTCAAACTTGACGGGGATTTTCATTGAGGCTTGTTCACAAACAAAACAACGATCGAGCCAATCATCAAAAAGATGACCGCACCCGCAAAAATATACAAACTCAGCGAAACACTGCGCTCCACCGGGCGCGACGCGGTCTGCGTTACAGTAGCCTCGATAAAAGCATTGAGTCCCTCCGCCGAAGCCACTTGACTGCGCACCTGCTCGGTAAATTGGGTTGCCCAGATACTGGCAAGCGTGGCGGCGCGCTCAGGGTTCACATCATCTACATAAAAATTCCAGCCCCCCTCCGCGGGTTGGCTAAGAAACAACTTGCCACCGCGCAATTCCTGCATGCTGATATCCGGGTTGGTGGTAACGATCATTTCCAAAACCACATCAGCATAGGCGATCTCTTCCAACTTACGCGTCTCGCGCTCAAGATAATAGAATTGCTGACGGTCAGTATCCTGGGGCCAGGCTTGCTCCAGGTTAAAGTCCACCAGCACAACGGCATGCGCGCGATACGGCGGTGGCGCAACATAGTAAACAGCCGCGCCAAGCAAACCGCCGATCAACGCACCTACCGACCAAAACCGCCAGGCTTTAAGCAGGCGGATGAGATCGTCCAATGAAGGGGAAGAAAATAATAATTTCATGATTCTCTTTTATGTAAATACACGCTTTTGCGGGGTCTAAGCCCTGCAAAAGCGTTATATGTTCAACAATCTTCTACGCCGCCAGTTCCACAACGGCGCGATCAATTTACGGATGTAATACTTCGCCACGATCACCGCAAAGAATGAGCCGCCATCGCGATAATGCACGCGGATCATCTCGGGCCAGCACCGGTCATCTGCGGCGATGGTCTTACCGGAGGTATGTAAACGGAAATTTGCCCACAACTGCGGCACATACTGCAATACGGTGCGCGCGGCGAGCCGTGTCCACAGGTCATAGTCCATGGCGAAATAAAACGATGGGTCGAGCGGACCAACCTGCTTCCACAAGTCAGCACGGAAGAACATCGTCTGCTGTGGGATGTGAGCATAGCCCTGACGGAGCAGGCGATAATCAGTTTGAGCTGAGCCGAATTTGCCGATCACACGTCCATCTTCGTTGATGTAGTTGCAATCGCCATACACCATGCCCACTTCGGGATGCTCCTGCAAATATTTCACGGCAGCAGAAATGGCGCCTGGCTCGTAGGTATCATCAGAATTCAACCACGCCAGGATCTGACCCTTGGCGCGCGCAAAGCCTTTGTTGATCGCGTCTGTCTGACCTTTATCTTTTTCGCTCACCCACCAGGCAATTGAGCGACTCTGGATTGCAGAAGCTTGCTTCTGCACCGACAGCAAGCTGTCGGACTCCAGAGTGTATTTCTTGATGATTGCCACCGTCTCATCGGTTGAGCCGCCATCGACAATGATGTATTCGATGTTGGGATAATCCTGTGAAAGCACCGAACGGATCGTCGCTTCGATATAACGGGCTTGGTTGAAGGACGGAGTGATGATCGAAACCAATGGTTGTTCGTTCATTCCCAATCCTCAGCGGCATAGAATAATTCCGAAACGCCTTCGGTCAATTTGCGAATACGTGTGATTTCTTCTGCGGATAAACGCTTCTTCCAATTCTTGATATTTGCTGCACTATCCAATTTCACAGAGTGAGTCTTTTTCAGTGAAAGCTCAGTGGGATTCTCTGAACTGCTTGAACTCAGAATTGTTTTTTGTACACGGGCGGTAAAGCCAAGTCCCAGTGCGGCGTAGAGGTCGCGGTACCTGTTGATGGGGTCACGCGAAAAGTCCTCGTGGCGCGCAATTTGAAGATCAGGATTCAACTCACGGGAAGTATGAACCGAGCGATAGATCAACTTCCAGAGCAGGGATGCCTGTCCGATCACATCGTCCGCTTTGATGGCGGTCATCTCTTCACGATGAGCTTCCAAATGATCACGCATGAGCAGAGGCTGATCCAATAGATCCTTGAAGTCAAAATTCCAACCCAGGCGTTGCAGGCTGCTGGCAAACGCCGCCGGATGACGCACTGTGATGACGATTCGGCAATTTAACTTCTTCGCAAACCACGGCACTGAAAAAACCGCAAACGGATCCTTGAGCAATGCCCGTTGACCATGTTCGAGGGCGTTATAGAAGATCATGAAGTCGCGCCCCATGCGCAAAAAATCCTTGCGTGAGCGCAGGGCACGGATCTCATCCATCAGGTGATAGTCATAATCCAACAGGCTATGAAAGGCAGGCAGATATTCGTTTTCATTCTCGTCGCAAATATATTGATACCAATGTTTTACTTTGGCGCGAAAGACACCGGGGCGATGCAGCACATTCAACGGCTCGCTGATATAAGCCGTATCAGCATCAGCGCTCAGCATTTTTCCAACCCACGTAGTGCCACTGCGATGAGCGCCAGTGACGAGGATGGGAGTATGGGTTAGGTCATTTTGCATGGATACCTTCTTTTGAGTGAGAAACCGAATTAAGGAGCGATCAGAGAATCCAAGCCATAATAGCGTGCGGCACAGAGATTGACCCAAAAAGACCTGTTGCCTTTATATTCCACTACGCCGCCCATTGAATCAAGCTGAACGACGACAAGGTCTGTGGCGCCCTGCTGAACCGCCAAACGAATCTGCTCGTCACGAGTATCCCAACTTTCAGCATTAGCGCGAAATTTCGGAACATCAAATTTATAAACATTGAGAGCAGCCCGTAGAGGATAAACAACCGCAAGAACTGCAAACAGAATTACAACTATCCATTGTCCGAATATCTGATTGTACTTGAAGCGCATGTCCTTTAATAGAAAACCAAATAAGGCTCCTTCCAACATAAAGGCGGCAATCATGATCGTCCGGGCGAGAAAACGCATTCGCTCAACAGGGAAGTTTTGTCCGTAGACACTCGGTGAAAAGCCAGCGGCAATCAACAGCCACATGAGAACAGGGATGGCAATAACGCCGAGTAAAATAAAATATATCTTGATCCGTGATAACGGGGACGGCTCCGCCTGTTTATATAACCAAACCAACAGGAGCGGCATGAGCACAGAAAGAAAAGTCGGGAGCGGGGCGATTTTCAACGAATCAATGATAAACAAATAGCTATAAAAGAAAGATTTACCAGCAATCACTACAAAATCCAAATTCCGCTTCTCTGCAATATTTGCCCCTGCCGGGGAAAAAAACATAAGCATGATCCCCAGCAATGCGCCTGTAAACGTCCATGCCACTAAAGCGAATTGCTTTTGTTTGACGGGCGCTTTTTCGCACAACCAAATCATGGGCATCAGCAATGCCAGAACTGTAACCATAGTTGCAGCCGGGGGTTCGGAAAAGCCCGCAATGATGAATGCGGCGAAAAAAACAATGAAATTAATCAAAGGAGAAGACGAGCTAATCCTTAGGCGCCTTAACTGCCTCACCAAAAAGGCAAATAGGAAAGAACCAAACACAAGTGGCGCAAAATGGGTCATCATGGACGAGCGCCAAAATACTGATTGAAAAAGATTTGGAGCCTGTAAAAAAGAAAAAAAGCCAAAGGTCGTGCCCCAAAAAATATCAAGGGGCAGAAACCAGTCTATCTTCATATATCTTCGAATCTCATGAACGCACCAACTCAAGCCAGCCACCCAGAGCAATATCATGGAAACGATCGTGACCTGCATACTGTTATTGCCGAGCATCTCACTGATGCCTACAAAAAGAAGGTTCGAGTAACGATTGGAAGCTCTGGTAGCACCTTCTACGTAACGATCAAAAACAGCATCGACAGGGGACGCGTTGTTCACACGCACAGCTTCACAATAATCATCAGCCAGATAACGAGAGAAAATACCCAGATAAGCATACATGCCAATTGCAATAAGCATCGCAATGAGGCATGTCACCAAAGTATAACGAAAAATCTTTTTCTCAAAAATCATTAGACCTCTTACACGAGCCAGTATCAATTGAGCTCGAGGTTGCAGATGGCAATTATCAAGCTAAAGCGCAAGCCATTTTATCAGCTTCAAGATTTCTACTTTACCCGTAAAACAGCGCGTTGTCGACGCCGCAAAATAGCCTCACGCAAAATGTTTAAGCCGAGCAAATTGAGGATCGCCGAAACAAAAATATTCAAACGCGCCAATGCAGTTGGGGGATGAATGAACAACGCGCGCATCCATGCCATCAAAGCGGATGTTGGGCGACCACCATCCAATAGATAACGCGCATCCACTCGATGCGCAGAGGCGCGCGCGCGGCTTTCCACGCCTGAAACTGCTTCAGCCAACCCAGCCTGATTCTTTGCCCAAGCCAAAATACGGAAGGCTTCCTGCCCGAACTCTACGGCTTTGGCACGGTTCTTCGCCTCGGCATGATACCGCGCCGCGGACCATGTTTGAGGCACGTGCAATATTTTTCCATGTTGAGCGATTCGGATCCAAAGATGATGATCAAGTAAAAAATGGAGGGTCGTGTCCAAACCGCCAGCTTTCTCATACGCTTCACGGCGAAAGAACACACTAGGCTGACCAATGATCTGAAAGCACAACAGATCCTGCAAAGACAATTGTTTATATTTCAGAGTATTGAGCGTCTGCCCGTGTTCATCGACAGCCAGCATATCCCCATAGACCATGACCACATCCGGGTACTCTTCAAAGGCTTTGACAACCGCCGCAAGAGTGCCTGGTAAATAGTAATCATCCGAATTCAACCAGGCGATGATCTCACCTGTGGTGCGAGAAAGTCCTTTATTGATCGCTTCACCCTGACCTGAATCTTTTTCGCTCACCCACCAAT